>NSGV01000012.1 GCA_002300355.1 Streptomyces sp. TLI_235 | reverse complement strand
GTGAGCGCCTTGGCCACCGTGGCGGCCAGCCGACCGGGATTCGTCAGCGTGCCGGTGCGAGCGGGCCAGTGCTCCCACTCGGTCGAGCCGTCGCCCGGGATGTCCGGGTGAAGTACGACGAGAAAGCACCCCCTGGTCAGGAGGTGGACGTCCTCTCCCAGTCGCCGCCACTCCTCGGTGTGGCCGAGGGGGATGAACCAGTACATCCGGTGGCCGAGCAGATCCCGCAGGACCGGGCCGACCTGATCCGGGTCCGTCCCGCCGAGGCGTGCGAGGACGGACAGGCCGAGGCTCTCGGGCATCCGCGCGACGTCCCACCGGAGCCCGCACGGCAGGACCGCCCGGTGCGGCGGCGTCGACTCCCACTCCAGCAGCGTCTCGTAGCTGTGCTCACCCATGACGCTGACGAGCCAGGTAGCCGCCAGGGGGAGACGGTTCGGGAGAGACCACTGCCCGTGATCGTGGGTCTTGAAGGGTTCATCTGCCGGGCTCCGTTCGATTCGATGCGTGTTCCGGAACGGCGGTCGTGGACCGGTCGCCGATGTGACGGCGAGTGCCACAGCTGGGTGGACCTCAGCCGGGTAGGTCCCAGGGCCAAGCGGCATCCGGCGCGCCATCCCTGGCGCCGCCGTCCCAGGTCATCCGGCCACCTCGCCGCGCTTGGGCGGGATCCGTTCGAGCTGCACGGTCGGGGCGTGCGCGAACGCCGCCGAGGCCCGGCCCAGCCGGACCACGGGTTCGCCCAGGTGAACGGGCGGTGCCCCCGCAGCCCGGCAAGGTCCGGGCGGTGCCGCTGCAGCGCGGCCCGAAAGTCGTGCGCATGCGACCATCGAGAGCCGGTACGCCTCGGCCTCGGTGCCGTTCATGGGATGGCACTGGTCATCCGGAGGTGCGCCGGTGCCGTCCGAGTGCCGTTACGGCAGCCGTGGATCTCGCTCACTGCGTGGTCCCGGCGTGGACCTGCCGACGCCGGCGGCCTGCGCGGGTTCGGTCTTGGTGGCGTCTGCACCCGGGCGAACCGGGCCGGAGGAACCGCCGGCCGCTGCGCAGTGTGGGCGCCGGGAACACGCGGAGGAGTCGCAGGAGTGCAGGGCTCGGCCATGGGTGCCTCCTGGCGGATGCGTGCTCGGTCGATCCGTCGCCGCCCCGGGTCCGCACACCTCGCGCGTGCGGCACCTGCCTGCGCCGTGCCGGAGTTTGTTCCTCGCCGCGGACTTTCGAAAACGCACTTCGGGGAGATTTCTGCGGCCACCTGATCGAGACAATGCTTTTGTAGACAAAAGGAATTGACGTGTATTCATTCGCCCGGTGGGAGCAGGGGCGGTGGGAAGCCTGGGCGTGGCGGCGAGGGCACGGTCGACGGCGTCGATCGGGTTGATGCCGTGGCCGCGGGCGCCGAGGAGGTGGGAACGGCTGCAGCCGGCCGCCGAGGAGGGCGGGAAGGTCCGGGAAGGTCACGCGGAAGGAACCAGTCCGCTGCAGGAGCATCGTGGGCTTGGTGATCGAGCGGGCCGGCTCTCGATGCGAAGCCCTGAATGCGAGAACCCGGGCCGCCGGGATCCTCCCGCAGCCGCCCGACAGCCCGGACCGGCGCGGAATCGGCCCGGTCCGGGACAGTCAGCACGTAGTGGACGGTGAACACCACCATCAGGCCCGCCAACGCAGCCCGGAACGTACGCTGCTCTACGAGGTCAGCAGCCGGAAGTGAACAACTCTCCATGCCGAAGGCCCACCGCAGCTCCTCAGCCAGGGGACCACGGGCCGACCGGGTCCATGTCGGGCGATCAGTGCCAGTAGTGGTCGCTCCAAGTGCCGCACGGCCACTGGATGATCTTCTCGCCGACGGTCGTGCTGGCGCCGGGAACGGCCAGGCACTGGCCACTGTTGTGGTTCACGATGTGGAGCCGGTTTGTGGAGTCCAGCACGAAGGCCCAGTAGTGGTCGCTCCAGGTGCCGCAGGGCCACTGGATGACCTGGGTGCCGGCCGTGGTGCTGGCGCCGGGGACGGCCAGGCACTGCTGGCTGTTGTAGTTCTGGATGTGGTACCAGTAGACGCCGGCGGAGTCCTTGAACTGGTAATAGGCGGACCAGTAGTGGTCTTTCCAGCTGCCGCACGGCCACTGGATCAGCCCGGCGCCGGCCGCGGTGCTGCCGCCCGGGACGGCCAGGCACTGGTTGCTGTTGTTGTTGACGATGTGGTCGTAGGCCCCGTTGAAGCCGAGGCTCTGGACGGCCTTGCCGCCGCCACCGGTCGAAAGCAGGGCTTCCAGCTGCTCCGGGGGGAGCGAGGTGGATCCCGCAGGGCGTCGTGGACGGTGCCGCCCGCTTGGGCGGCCGGGTGCGCCGCGGCGGTGCCGGCGACGGTGAAGGCGAACGCCGCGACGGTGAGCACCGCCATCGCGGCCCGCGCGAGACGACCGGGTACGTACACGTTAATCCTCAAGGCGACTCCTGTCGGATGGGCTACCAGGGCGTGCCGGCCGGAGAGTACCGATGCCACACTCCCCCGCCCGGCCGACACCCACCCAACCCCCACCGGGCGCCCATCCAACACCCACAAACTAGCCATGTTCACGACAGAACAGCCCGGCGACGATCGGTCGGCCCGCGAGGGCGCCCGTAGACGTCGCGGGTAGGACTCAGGTGCCCTCGGGCAGCGCACCTTGGTCGGCGGAGGCGCCCCGCGCACTCGGGGGCGACAGTCCGCTGGGCGGTGATCGGTGTGATGCTCCGCTGGCTTGCCCGGGGCGAACAGCAACCGGCTGGGCCGACGGCTCCTTCCCTGCTCGGATCTGGTGTCGCAGCTACGGCCCAGCCTGGGTTGAGCGCCGGCAGCGGCCCGACGTGCCCGGCGATCCGGTCGACTGCCGACTTGGACACGCCGAACAGCGGAGAAAGCTGTCGCAGGATTCTTCACGCGACTGCGCCGCCAGGACGCAGACGATGTTCGCTGCGACCGACGAGTGGGCCGCGGTCACGGCCGCCGGTTCGGCCCGGCGCTCACTTCCCCCGGATGGATCGTGATCAGCCCAGTTGCGCGTAGGTCCCGGCCGCGGTGAACGCCTCGTCGATGGGCTTGAGGAGCTCGGCCAGGCGGCGGGTACCGGTCTCGCCGATCGGCGCCCAGAGCCCGGCGCAGAGTTCGTCGGTCTCGACCTCGATCCGCTCGCGTGCCGCGGCGCCCACGTCGGTCACGGTTCCGTCGGTCTCCAGCCAGCCGCGGGTGACGAGACGTCCGGCGGCCGCAGCCCATTCCTCGTCGTCCCATTGCCGGGTGGCGCGCACGATCGGCGTCGGGAGCCGGCCGGTAGCGGTGTGGATGACGTTGCAGTCGCACGGTCCGAGGCGGTTGTGGGCGAGGACGACGAGGTGCGCGTCGCCGCGCCACTCGCGCAGCACGGTGACCTGCTGCCACAGTGCAGTCAGCGGGTCGGGCGGCAGGGGGACGGCTACGTTGGCCGCGGACAGCGGCTTGCCGGCGTAGTCGGCCGCGGCGACGACAGGGTCGATCAGCGATCGCGCCTCGGTTATCTGATCACCCGTCAGGCCCACTCCGGCGCGCCGCAGCGCGTGCTCGGCGGCCGCGTGGCGGGCGGCCTGCCACCGTTCGGGCGGCGCGGCGTCCCATACGCCTGTCATCGATCGCACCGCCCGGGGGCTGAAGTTGTAGAAGGTCGCGAGCGTGACCTGCCACGCGACCGCGCCCATCGGTGCCGAGCGGAACGCGAAGTAGGCCGGTGCGCGGTCGGTCACGCCGAGCTCGGCGGCCTGCCGGGCGGATTCCGGGACGAGGTAAATGAACCGGTGGGCCGCGTTGACGGCGAGGCTGATGTCGCGGACGGCGGTGATGTTCATGTGTGGCTCTCGGTTCGGGGGTTCGGCGGTGGAAGTCGGCCCCGTCCGGCCGAGGGTGTGGCCGGACAACGTGGAGCCCAGGTTGGCCGGCGCAGGCCGCGGCCGGAGGGCGGTGCTGCACGGAGGAGGCGGGCCGCGCGGACGTCCGGCAGCTGAACGGCCCCCTGCGGGAAGGCCCGAACCGGCATGGTCGCCGGCGCCGTCCGGGAGCCCGGCGCCTGTGGCGGTATGTCGGTCGCGGCCCGATGCCACAAGCCAGAGCCGGAGCGTCCGGGTCGTGGCCGGTCACGGCGAACCCACTGGCGCCCTGCCGGGCTCCGCCCCGGGACGGCTGCCGGCATGCGTCCTCACCGTCGGGGAGACGGGCGGAGAACTACCCGGGGCGCAGGGTCGCTCCCTCGGAC
>NSGV01000011.1 GCA_002300355.1 Streptomyces sp. TLI_235 | reverse complement strand
CCGCACGGCACCCCATGATGGACACCGGCCCGTCCGCGACCGCACCCGGGCGGGCCGGTGTCCTGAACGAGGAGAAGCCCATGCCCGAGACCGCCGCCCCGCTCCGCCTGGAGGCGACCGCCACCTGCCGACCGGCCGGCATCCCGGCCGCGGCCGCCGAGGCCGAACGCCGCGGCATCGACCGCTTCACCCTCTCCGAGACCTCCTACGACCCCTTCCTCCAGCTGGCCCGCGCAGCGGACCGCACGGAGGAGATCGAGCTCGCCACCGGCGTCGCCATCGCCTTCGCCCGGACCCCGATGAGCCTCGCGTACGAGGCCTGGGGCGTGCACGAGGCGTCCGGCGGGCGGGCCGTGGTGGGCCTCGGCTCGCAGGTGAAGCCGCACGTCGTGCGCCGCTTCGGCATGCCCTGGGACAGTCCGGCGGCGCGGATGACCGAGTACGTGGCCGCGCTCCGTGCGATCTGGCACAGCTGGCAGACCGGCGAACGCCTCGCCTTCCGCGGCGACTTCTACAGCCACACCCTGATGACCCCGGTGTTCGCGCCGGAGCCGGTCGCGGCCGGCACCCCGCCGATCCTGCTCGCCGGCGTCGGGCCGCTGATGGTCCGGGCGGCGGGCGCCGTCGCCGACGGCCTGATCTGCCACCCCTTCAGTTCCGTGCGGCACCTGACCGGGACGGTGCTGCCCGGCGTCCGGGCCGCCCGCGCCGCGGCGGAGGCGGCCGCGGAGCCGTGGACGTCCCGCCCGTTCGAGGTGGTCGGCGCGGTGCTCACCGCCACCGGCCGCACCGAGGAGGAGCTGGCCGACAGCGTCCGCGGGGTGCGCGAGCGGATCGCCTTCTACGCCTCCACCCCGGCCTACCGCCCGGTGCTGGAGGCGCACGGCTGGGGCGCGCTGCACGACGAGCTGCACCCGCTCTCCGTCCGCGGCCGCTGGAAGGAGATGGGCGACCTGATCGACGACGAGGTCTTCGCCGCCTTCGCGGTGGCCGGCGAGCCCGCCGAGGCGGCCCGGGAGATCCACCGCCGGTACACGGGCGTGGTCACCCGGCTGTCCGTGCACGGCCCGGACGGTGCCGCCGCCGAGCCGCTGCTGGACGTCCTCGGCGCCGTCCGGGAGCTCGACGGGGCCGCCACGACGTGATGTGCAACACCGAGTACCGCACGGAGAGTGCACTGAGTGCCCTCGCGCGCGATTGGTGCTAGGTTCACGGCATGAGCAACCCGCAGAAGACCGCGGCGCAGGCCACGGCCGCCACCGGGAAGCCCGCGATGCGCGACTCCCTGATCGCCGCCGCCTTCCGGCTCTTCCTCGACCGGGGCTACGAGCAGACCACCATCGACGACATCGTCGGCCTGGCCGGTGTCGGCCGCCGCTCGTTCTTCCGCTACTTCCCCTCCAAGGAGGACGTGGTCTTCCCCGACCACGAGCAGTGCCTGGCCGACATGACGGCCTTCCTGCAGGAGAGCGCGGACGGCGACGACCCCGTCCTCAAGGTCTGCGACGCCGCCCGCCTCGTCCTGCGGATGTACGCGGAGAACCCGACCTTCTCGGTGCAGCGCTACCGCCTCACCCGCCAGGTCCCGGGCCTGCGCGCCTACGAGCTGTCGGTCGTCTGGCGGTACGAGCGCACCCTCGCCGACTACCTGCGCGGCCGGTTCGCCGCCCGCAAGGACGGCACCCTGCGCGCCGACGTCGTCGCCGCGGCCGTGGTGGCCGCGCACAACCACGGGCTGCGCTCCTGGCTGCGCGCGGACGGCCAGGGCGACGCCGAGGCCGAGGTGGACCACGCCCTCGAGTACGTCCGCAACGCCTGGGCGGCGAATCCGCAGGCCATGCCGGCGGACGAGGAGGACGACGTGGTCGTCGTCATCGCCCGGCGGAGCACCCCGATGTGGCGTGTCGTCAGGGACGTCGAGGCCAGCCTCAACCGCGACTGAGCGGTCGCGGTCGCACCCGGGCCCGGCCCGCTGCGCACAACCGGAAGGGGCCCGGTCGGCACACTGCCGACCGGGCCCCTTCGGTGTGTCCGGGTCAGCGACCCTTGGCCTCGGCGGTGAGCTGGGGCAGGACGGTGAAGAGGTCGCCGACGACGCCGTAGTCCACGAGTTCGAAGATCGGGGCCTCGGGGTCCTTGTTGATCGCGACGATGGTCTTCGAGGTCTGCATGCCGGCGCGGTGCTGGATGGCGCCGGAGATGCCCGCGGCGACGTACAGCTGCGGGGAGACCTGCTTGCCGGTCTGGCCGACCTGGTTGGTGTGCGGGTACCAGCCGGCGTCGACGGCGGCGCGGGAGGCGCCGACGGCGGCGCCGAGCGCGTCGGCGAGGTCCTCGACCACGGCGAAGCCCTCGGCGGCGCCGACGCCGCGGCCGCCGGAGACCACGATCGCGGCCTCGGTCAGCTCGGGGCGGCCGGAGGCCACGCGCGGGGTGCGGGCGGTGACGGTGGCGGCGTTGCCGGTGAAGGCGACGGTGACCGGCTCGACGGTGCCCGCGGCCGGGGCCGGCTCGGGCGCGGCCGCGTTCGGCTTGACGGTGATCACCGGGGCGCCGGTGGTCACGGTCGACTTGACCTGGAACGACGCGGCGAACACCGACTGGGTGGCGACCGGGCCGCTGTCGCCGGCCTCCAGGTCGACGGCGTCGGTGATGATGCCCGAGCCCAGGCGCAGCGCGACGCGGGCGGCGATCTCCTTGCCCTCGCCGGAGGAGGTGACCAGGACGGCGGTGGCGCCGCTGTTCCGGGCGATCTGGGTGAGGGCGTCGACCTTGGGGACGACGAGCTGGGTGGTGAACTCGTCGGCGTCGGCGGTGTAGACCTTGGCGGCGCCGTATTCGGCGGCCTTGGCGGCGATCGCGGCGGTGTTGTCGCCGGCGCCGAGGACGACGGCGGAGGGCTCGCCGATGCGGCGGGCGAGGGTGAGCAGTTCAAGAGCCGGCTTGCGGACCGCGCCGTCGGCGTGGTCGACCAGGACGAGGATCTCGCTCATGGTGGTTCTACTCCGTTTTCCTGGTGGCCTGTCAGATGAACTTCTGCTCGGCGAGGTAGGCGGCGAGCTGCTTGCCGCCCTCGCCCTCGTCCTTGACGACGGTGCCGGCGGTGCGGGCCGGGCGGGCGGTGATGTCGGCGACCTTGGTCCAGGAGCCGGCCAGGCCGACGGTGTCGGCGTCGATGCCCAGGTCGTCGAGGTCGAGCTCGGCGACGGGCTTCTTCTTGGCGGCCATGATGCCCTTGAAGGAGGGGTAGCGGGCCTCGCCGGACTGGTCGGTGACCGACACGACGGCCGGCAGCGCGGCCTGGACCTGCTCGGTCGCGGCGTCGCCGTCGCGGCGGCCCTTGACCACGCCGCCCTCGACGGACACCTCGGACAGCAGGGTGGCCTGCGGCACGCCGAGGCGCTCGGCCAGCAGCGCGGGCAGCACGCCCATCGTGCCGTCGGTGGAGGCCATGCCGCACACCACCAGGTCGAAGCCGGTGTTCTCCAGCGCCTTCGCCAGGACCGCGGAGGTACCGATCACGTCCGAGCCGTGGATGTCCTCGTCGTTGACGTGCACGGCCTTGTCCGCGCCCATCGACAGGGCCTTGCGCAGCGCGTCCTTCGCGTCGTCCGGGCCGACGGTCAGCACCGTCACCTCGGCGTCCCCGGACGCCTCCGCGATCCGCAGCGCCTGCTCCACGCCGTACTCGTCCAGCTCCGACAGGAGGCCGTCCACGCCCTCCCGGTCGGTGGTGGTGTCGTCCGCGAAGCGCCGGTCACCGGTCGCGTCGGGCACGTACTTCACACAGACAACGATCTTCAGGGTCACGGTGCCTGCTCCTTTCTGCGGTGGTTCGAGTGGGTGTGGGTTACGGGAGGTTGCGGGCCATGACGATGCGCTGGACCTGGTTGGTGCCCTCGTAGATCTGGGTGATCTTGGCGTCGCGCATCATCCGCTCGACCGGGTAGTCGCGGGTGTAGCCGTAGCCGCCGAGCAGTTGGACGGCGTCGGTGGTGACCTCCATCGCGACGTCGGAGGCGAAGCACTTGGCGGCGGCGCCGAAGAAGGTCAGGTCGGCATCCGTGCGCTGGGACTTCGCGGCGGCCGCGTAGGTGAGCTGGCGGGCGGCCTCCAGCTTCATCGCCATGTCGGCGAGCATGAACTGCACGCCCTGGAACTCGGCGATCGCGTTGCCGAACTGCTTGCGCTCCTTGACGTAGCCCTTGGCGTAGTCGAGGGCGCCCTGGGCGATGCCGATCGCCTGCGCGGCGATGGTGACCCGGGTGTGGTCGAGGGTCTTCATCGCGGTGGCGAAGCCGGTGCCCTCGGCGCCGATCATGCGGTCGGCGGGGATCCGCACGTTGTCGAAGTAGACCTCGCGGGTCGGCGAGCCCTTGATGCCGAGCTTCTTCTCCGGGGCGCCGAAGGACACGCCCTCGTCGCCCTTCTCGACGACGAACGCGGAGATGCCCTTGGAGCGCTTCTCCGGGTCGGTGACGGCCATGACGGTGTAGAACTCGGAGACGCCGGCGTTGGTGATCCACCGCTTGACGCCGTTGAGGACCCAGAAGTCGCCGTCGCGCACCGCGCGGGTCTTCATGCCGGCCGCGTCCGAGCCGGCCTCCGGCTCGGACAGGCAGTAGGAGAACATGCCCTCGCCGCGGGCCAGCGCGCCCAGGTACTTCGCCTTCAGCTCCTCGGAGCCGGACAGCTGCACCGGCAGCGAGCCGAGCTTGTTGACCGCGGGGATCAGCGAGGACGAGGCGCAGACCCGGGCGACCTCCTCGATCACGATCACGGTGGCCAGCGCGTCCGCGCCGGCGCCGCCGTACTCCTCCGGCACGTGCACCGCGTGCAGGTCGTTGCCCTGCAGCGCCTCCAGCGCCTCGTGCGGGAAGCGGCCCTGCTCGTCGACCTCGGCCGCGAACGGGGCGATCTTCGCCTCGGCCAGCGACCGCACCGCGTCACGGAGCATGTCGTGCTCCTCGGTCGTACGGAACAGATCGAAGGAGTTGCTCATGGTTCGGGTGCTCCAGTCCGTCCCGCGCAGCCGTTGGCGGAACACGATCCACAGAGAGGGAACTCAGTTCCCCTAATAGAACACACTCTGTGCCATCAACGCCAGCCCGGCCCGCCGGGACATGCGGAAGGGAGCCGCCGGAGTACCGGGCGGCCGCCTTCCGGGCGGGCTCCGCGTAGTAGTAGGGGTCGAGCAGCGAGATGGCGGTGGTGAACGGGATCACCGGCTGCCGCACGACGGTGTGGATCGGCCCGTCGGCGGTGGAGCGCCGCGGTACGGCGGCCGACCGGGTCCGGTCGTCCCACGGCAGGTCGCAGCCGGAGCCGTCCGCCCGGACGTCGACCCGGGAGAGACCGCCCACGAAGTCGCCCGAGGCGGGCACGGAGGCGCCGGCGCCGTCCGCCGCCGGCGGCGAACCAGACCCGGCTCTGCCAGCCCGGGGGAGACCCGGTCACCGCGTCGCCCGCAGGGACGTTGCCGACCGGGGGAGCCGGTCCGGTGGGCCCGCGGTCAGTCGGACGGGTGACAGGCAGCCGAGCACGCGTACGCCAGGTCGACATGCAGTCGACGGCACAGGTCCGCACCCGTCGGGTCGGTGCCCGGCCCGGGCACCGACCCGGTGTCAGTCCGTGGGCTCCACCGGCACGGCGGCCGCCACCCGGCCCGCGCCGAGGAAGACCAGCCGGTCCAGGCGGGCCCGGTACGGCCAGTCGTCGGCCCGGTGGAAGCAGAGGTCGCCGGGCGCGGGCGCGGCCCGCAGGTCGCCTGCGAAGCTGCCCGCGGGCAGGGCGGCCGCCTGCGCCGCCAGCGGATCGGCCGAGTCCGCCCAGTCGGCCACCGGCTCCGGCAGGATCCACGCCTCACCGGTGTTGGGGAAGAACCAGCCGGTCGCCGCCGCGGCGGCCCGCGCGAAGTCCGCCGCCCCGGCCGCCGCCCGGGCGATCCGGGCGACCGTCAGCAGCAGGTCCGCGAGCGACTCGCCGAGCAGCGTCAGCTCCGGGTACTCCTGCAGCGACCCCGCCTCGGCCGGCACCGATACCGCGTAGCCCCACTCGCCGCTGTCCGGGTCGATCCGGACCTGCGCCAGCGCCCGGTGCCGCCCGTACGCCACCTCGGCGATCGGCCAGTAGCTGCCGTCGCCGCCCAGCATCCGGTGCAGCTCCGGGTCGACCCCGGGCGCGCCGTCGCCGGGCAGCAGCCGCAGCACCGGAAGCCCGGCCACCGCGACCGCGCCGATCTCCCGGAGCACCACCCGGACGTCCTCCGGCACCGGGACCGGCCAGGCGTCCAACTCGGCGTCGGCGCAGCCCGGTTCGAGGACGACGAAGGCCGGATGCTCCGCGGCGAGGGCGCGCAGCTCGGCGACCGCACGCCGCGGGGCGTCGGCCGGCACCGTGCGGCGGCGCACCGGCCGGCCCAGGAAGTCGCCGCTGACGATGCTGCGCACCAACAGGGCGCGGCCGCCGCCCAGCATCTCGAACTGCAGCTCGCTGCTTCCGGTGTCGGCGGTGTTGTGGGCGAAGGTGTAGTACGGCTCGAAGTCGATCCGGCAGGGGAGGGCGGGCAGGCCGCGCAGGTCCGCGACGTCGGCGAGCGGCTCGCCGGCGCCCACCAGGGCGGCCAGTTCGGTGTCCGGGCCGTCGGCGGCGGCCGTGCTCGGCACCGCGGCGACCGTCGCCGCCGGCCGGCCGGGCGGGCCGTCCGCCTCGGGGTCGGCGAGCCGCACGGCCAGGGCGTGCAGCCAGTCGAGGTAGCAGGTGGCCTCCACCACGGCCTCCGGGTCGTCGAACTGGCGGACCGCCAGCACCGGCCCCCAGTCGGCCGCACCGGGGGCGCCGACGGCGACGTACACCGTGTGCTCGGTGGCCAGGTAGCTGCCGATCTCCCAGTGGCCCCCGGCGAACGAGGACGAGCTGAGCCGGCGCGGCCCGAACTCGTGCTCCTCGTCGTCCGCGCGGACCCCGCCGACCTCCCGGAGCACCTCCCGGACGGCCTCCGGCACCGGTACGGGCCAGCCGTCCATCTCCTCCTCGGAGAACCCGTCGAGGAGTTCGATGCCCTCCGCCCCGCGCAGCGCCAGCAGCGCGTCGCGCGCCGTTCCCCCGTCGGCAGCCATCCCGTTCCTTCCCGCCCGCCCGTGTCGATCACCGGGCAGCCTAGTGCGCCTGGGCGACAGAGCCCTGCCGGTCGCCCGCCGGGGCCCGCCGACGGCCCGGGGTGGGCAGTTCTCGGTTGGAGTTCCCGTGCCTCTGCGGTCCCAGTACGGCGTCCTGCAGGCGCACGGCCTCGGTGGCTTCGGCTCCGCGCCCTCCGAGAGCGAACAGGACGGCGTACGGGTGATGCGGGTCGGCTTGCCGGGCAGTCGTCAGGAGGTGCTGGTCCCCTCCGTCCGGGGCAGCAGGGCGCGCAGCTGCGCGGCGAACCCCGTCAGGAGGTGCTGGTCCCCTCCGTCCGGGGCAGCAGGGCGCGCAGCTGCGCGGCGAACGCCCGGGGGTGGGTGAGGTTGCCGTTGTGCCCGCCGGGGAACTCCACGGGCGTCGCACCCAGGCCGTCGGCGAGGATCGCGGCGCAGCGGCGATCGAAGACCTGCTGAGGGGTGGTGCGGCCGACGGCGGGGACGATCCGGGTCGGGCCGCCGCGCAGGGCGTCGAGGTCGGCGGCGTCGAGACCGCCGGCGAGGATGGTGTCGATGTCCCGGGTCAGGAAGCCGGCGAAGTTCGCCGCGCGGGCCTCGGTGATCGGCTCGGCGGTGATGTCCGGCTCGGTCTCCTGGTGGTGCGGGTCGATGCCGAGCACGGCGGTCACCCGGCGGACGGCGGCGAGCCAGCCGTCCTCCCGGTAGGTGCGGGTGACGGCGCGCAGCTCCTGCTCGGTGCGGTCGCGGTCCGCGGTGGGCAGCAGCTCGAGGACGGCCGGCTCGTGGGCGATCAGGGTGTGCAGGGCTCCGGGGCGGCGGGCCGCCAGATGGAGGCCGATCGCGGCGCCGAAGCTGCAGCCCAGCATCAGTGCGGGTCGGTCGGTGAGCGCGGTGAGCAGGCGGTGGGCGTCGTCGGCGTGGGTGGCCATCGGCACGGGCTGTGACGGGTCGTCGGGCACGCTGCGGGACAGGCCCCGGCGGTCGTAGGTGACGACGGTGAAGTCCGCCGCGAGGTGGTCGACCAGGTCGCGGCCGCGGTCGGCGTCGCCCTCGCCGCTCTGTGCGACGAGGAGCAGCGGACCGCTGCCGCGGACCTGGTGGTGGATGCGGGCGCCGGGCACGGGGAGCAGATCGGTGGAGGTCATGGGCGCACCGTAAAGCATCAGAAGAGATGTATCAAGAGAGATGCATCTGACCGGATGTACTCCGCTGTAGGCTGGAGCCGTGAACGGACTGGAACTCTTCCTCCTCGGCCGCACCCTCATGAAGATCGGCGAGCAGACCATCCCCGCCGCCGGGATCGGCCCGCAGCCCACCGGCACCCGCGCCGTCCTCGTCGTCCTCAGCGACGTCGTCGAGCACCCGGGCAGCGCCGTCGGTGAGATCGCCGCCCGCACCGGCCTGCCGCAGAGCCAGGTTTCCGGTTGCGTCGCCCGCCTCCGCGAGGCCGGCTCGGTCGTCACCGAGACCGACCCCGCCGACCGCCGGCGCTCCCTCGTCCGCAAGGCCCCCGAGATCTCCGACCGCTCCGCGAGGGCCGCCGCCGCACCCGTCGCCCCGGCCGTCGCCGCCGCCCTCGGCACCGACGACCCCGCCGCCCTCGCCGAGGTCCTCGCCGCCCTCGACGTCCTCAGCCGACACCTCACCCCCGAATCCGTCAGCCGCCTGCGCGACGCCGCCGCATCCCCCGCCCCCCACTGACCCCGGGTGCGCGATCGTCGCCCCCTGAAGGCCCCGGCGTTGCACTCCGGAGCGCACCGCGCCCCGGTCTAGGCTCGGCCCGTGGACCAGTCCGAGCAGCCCCGCCGGCCCGAGCCGAGGCCCGAGCAGCGGGCCGCGCTGCGCGCCGAGGGTGCCGGACCGTTCACCACCCGGGTCAGCTGGGGCCTCCCCGGCGGCGGCACCGCCGTCTGGGAGTCACGGCTCGCGCGGCGCCGCGGCCTGCTCGCCGTCCGCCCGCCCGGCGCCGAACGCAGCCGGCACGCCCGCGCGGACGACACCGCCCTCGCCCGGCTGCGCCGACTCAACACCGTCGCGGCCCTCGCCTTCGTCCTCGGCGGAGCCCTCTTCGCGGCCGGCGCCGCCGTCGCCCAGGTCGGTTCCGGCGACGCCACCGAGAGCGCGTCGATCTACTTCGCCGGCGGCCTGTGCTTCAACACCGGCGGCTACGTCACCCTGCTCCAGGCGATCAACGCCCCCCGCCACGTCCCCGGCGGCGCCGGCGAGCTGGTCACCCGCCGCTGGCGCTGGTGGAGCTACGAGCCGATGCGGGTGGACTGGCTGAGCGCCTTCGTCCTGTTCGCCGGCACCCTGGTGTTCGCCGTCGACCTGCTGGACTCCTTCCTGCAGGGCCTCAGCATCCAGCAGGTGAACCGGCTGATCTGGGCGCCCGACCTTGTCGGCTGCATGCTCTTCCTGGTCTCCGGGCACCTCGGGTTCGTCGAGGTCTGCCACGGCCGGCCACGCCTGATGCCGCGCGACCTCGGCTGGTGGATCGTCGCGGTGAACCAGCTCGGCTCGGCGCTGTTCATGGTCTCCGCGATCGCCGCCTTCACCCGGACCAGCGGCAGCGAGATCAGTGCGGGCATCGCCAACTGGGGCACCCTCACCGGCGCCCTCTGCTTCTCCGTCGGCGGCGTACTCCAGCTCTTCGAACGACCGTGAGCCGTCCGTCCTGCCCGCCGGAGGACCGGCCGGGCCGCCGGCCCGCGGATACCATCGACAGGTCGGGGGGCCTCCACACCCAGGGCGGGACACCGTGGCCAGACTGATCTCCGTCAACGTCGGCCTGCCGAAGGACGTCCGCTGGCAGGGCCGCACGGTGCACACCGGCATCTGGAAGCACCCCGTCACCGGCCCGTGCACCGCCCGCCGGCTGAACCTCGACGGCGACGGCCAGGGCGACCTCGGAGGCCACGGCGGCGAGATGCGCGCCGTGATGGTCTACCAGCTCGACTCCTACCGGCACTGGCAGCAGGTCCTCGGCCGCGACGACCTCACCCACGGCGGGTTCGGCGAGAACTTCACCGTCGACGGCCTGCCCGACGACGAGGTCTGCATCGGCGACCGCTACCGGATCGGCGAGGCCGTCTTCGAGGTGACCCAGCCGCGGGTCACCTGCTACCGGGTCGGCCTGCGACTGGACGAGCCCCGGATGCCCGCCCTGCTGGTCGCCCACCGCCGCCCAGGCTTCTACCTGCGCGTCCTCACCGAGGGCGCCGTCGAGGCCGGACAGGAGATCGTCAAGATCGCCGAGGGCCCGGAACGGATGACCGTCGCCGAGGCCGACGGCCTGCTCTACCTCCCCGGCCGGTCCCGCGAGCGGATCGCCGCGGCGCTGCGCATCCCCGCCCTCAGCCCCGGCTGGCAGGGCTCCTTCCGGGCCCTGCTCCGGCAGGCCGACACCGCCCCCGACGGAGCCGGTAACCCCGGCCTCAACCCCGACGGCGCCGACCCCCGGCCCGCGTGGGACGGCTTCCGCCCGCTCACCGTCGCCGCCACCGCCATCGAGAGCCGCTCCACCCTCTCGCTCTGGCTCGCCGACCCCGACGGCGCACCGCTGCCCGCCGCCGGCCCCGGCCAGTACCTCACCGTGAAACTCGCCACCGACACCGACCGTCCCGCCCTGCTGCGCAGCTACTCGCTCTCCGGCCCGCCCGGCGCCCAGCGCTACCGGATCAGCGTCAAACGGGAGTCCCACGGCGTCGCCAGCGCCTGGATCCACCGCAGCCTGCGGATCGGCGACACCCTGCGAGTGCCGCCCCGCGCGGCGCCTTCACCCTCGCACCCGGCGACGCCCCGGTCGTGCTCGCCTCGGCGGGCGTCGGCGTCACCCCCGTCCTCGCCATGCTGCACGCCCTCGCCGACGGCCGGCCGACCCGGGAGGTCTGGTGGCTGCACGGCGCCCGTGACGGCGCCGAACACCCCTTCGCCGCCGAGGCCCGCCACCTGCTGCAACGGCTGCCCCGCTCGCACACCCGGATCTGCTACAGCCGGCCCCGCCCGCAGGACCACCGGGGCACCCACTACACCGACCGCGGCCGACTCGGCGCCGAACTCGTCGCCGGCCTCGGCCTGCCCGCCGACGCCGACGCCTACCTCTGCGGACCGGCCTCCTTCATGGCCGACCTCGGCACGGCCCTCACCGCCGCGGGCCTCGCACCCGAGCGGATCCACACCGAGCTCTTCGCTCCCGGCGCCGCCCTCACCCCCGGCATCGCCGCCACCGGCGAGGCACGGACCCCGCACCCGCCGGACGGCACCCCCGGGGACGGCCCCGCCGTGGCCTTCACCCGCAGCGGCATCACCGTCCCCTGGAGCCCTGCGTACGGCACCCTGCTGGAGCTCGCCGAGGCCTGCGACGTCGCCGTCCGCTGGTCCTGCCGGACCGGTGTCTGCCGGACCTGCGAGACCCGCCTCCTCGAAGGCACCGTCACCCACCGGCCCGAGCCGGTCGAGGCCCCCGCCCCGGGCAACGCGCTGATCTGCTGCGCCCGGCCCGACCGCGACATCGTCCTCGACCTCTGAACCCGGCCCGGACCTTGCCCGAACCCGGCCCGAGCTCCTGGAGGAGCTGCGGCCCGCGGCGGCTCAGTGGCCCAGCAGCCCGGCGAAGTCGTAGCCGAGCAGCCCCAGCTTGGTGAGGTCGCCGACGTCCGTGATGCCCGCCACCGGCACGGTGTACAGGTGCTCCTGCTTCGAGGGCTCGGGGTACGCGGTGCTCCCGGCGGCCACCGCCGCCGGGCCGGTCAGCGCGCTCGCGCCCAGCAGGGCGGCGACGACGGCGGTCCGGACGTACTGTCGCATGGATCTCCTCCTTGTACGGCGTTGCACGGCGTTCTGTGCGGCCAACGGTGAGACGCCCGGACGGTCACGGGCACTGCTCCCTCCGGGGGAGCGCGGTCCGCCGTCCGGTGGAACACCGCCACCCTGCGGCCGCGGTCCGACCGGTGTCAGGATGGAGGGACGGGAGAGACACCGGGCGGGTACCACCAGGAGGCGGACATGAGCCGCGACTACCACTTCCACTGCGAGTACGCCGGCTGCTCGGTCACCGCGGGCGTCCGCCTCGGCGGGATCCGGGAGCTGGAAGTACTGGTGGACGGCCACGAGGTGGCGTTCGAACGCGTCCACGGCCACCACCCCGGGGAGCGCACGCTGATCGCCGTGCTGCCCACCAGCCCGGCGCGGCACGTGGAGGTGCGGGTCGCCCTGCCGGGCGCGTTCACCGGTATCCCGTCCTGCACGCTGGTCGCGGGCGACGTCCGGCTGCCGATGCCCGAGCGGGAGGTGCCCCGGCGGGCCAGGCTCACCGAGGCGTCCTGGTACGGCTGAGCCGCCCGGAGCGGCCGTCGCGAAGGCCAACCCGGGCTGTGATGTGATGATCTGACGGACAGTCGCGTCCGCCGCACTGTCGGTGGCCGGTGCCATGATGCCTGTGCGGTCGGAGACCATCCCCGGCCGCGCCCAGGAGCAAGGCGGAGGAGCGAGTCCCGTGCGCATTGTGGTCAGCGAGTTCATGAGCCTCGACGGCGTCGTGCAGGCGCCCGGCGGCCCCCAGGAGGACACCGACGGCGGCTTCGCCCACGGCGGCTGGTCGCACCCCTTCTTCGACCCCGAGGTGGTGGGCGGCGCCTTCGACGGGGCGCTCGGCGCCGCGGACGCGCTGCTCTTCGGCCGCCGCACATGGCAGACCATGGCCGCCGCATGGCCCGACCGGGCGGGCGACCCGTTCGCCGACCGGATGAACAGCATCCCCAAGTACGTGGTCAGCGGCACCCTCGGCGACTCCGACCTGACGTGGGCCAACACCACGCGCATCCCCAGCGACGAGGCCGTCGCCCGGATCGCCGAGCTGCACAAGGCCGAGGGCGGCGACCTGCTGATCATGGGCAGCCCCACCCTCGCCCGCACCCTGCTCTCCGAGGGCCTGGTGGACGAACTCAAGCTCGTCGTCATGCCGGTCCTGCTGGGCGGCGGCAAGTCGATCTTCCCGGCCGACGGCGGCAAGCGCACCCTCGAACTGGTCTCCACCGTCACCAGCGGCACCGGCGTCAACGTCTGCACCTACCGCCCGGTCACCGCCTGACAGCTCTCGGCCCGCCGGCCGGGCCGGCGCCCCCACCGGGTGACCCGAGCCCACCGGCGTGTCGGCGCCACCGTGTTCAATGCACCCATGCACGATCTCGCACGCCGCCTCCCCGACATCGCCACCGTCCGTGACCGGTGCCGGGCGATGGCCGTTCTCGACGCCGTACTCAGCCCGGAGTGGGAGTCGCGGTACCACTCCTTCGACGCTCACTGGGACGAGGGCGAGGAAACGGCCTCCGCGCGTGACGGCTCCGGCTCCGACTGGTTCATGGTGTTCTCGGCGGCCGGCGCGTACGCGCGCGGATTCGACCACACCGTGCCCAACGCGCCGGAGATCCTGGCCGAGGTGCCCGAGGCCTTCCGTTTCGCAGTCGAGGAGCCGGCCTTCAGAAGCCACGACGGTTCGCCGATCGCCACGGTCTGCCTGTGGCGGCAGCCCGACGACGCGGCCTGGCGGGCCGCGGCGGCACCGGCCGGCGGCGAGGAGCTGTTCGAGCTGCTGGCCGAGGGCACACCGGAGGCCTACCGGGCCTGGGCCGAGGAGTACTTCGAGACCGAGGTCGACCTGGCGGCCGTCCGGCACGTCTTCGCGCACCGGCCGCTCACCCAGGCCGTGGTCGACGCCCTCAATTCGGAGGTCGACCTGGAGGACCTGCGGGAGGATCTGGCGGAGATCGGCTACCCGGGGTGACGGGGGCGGGGGGACACGGTGCGACGTGAGCTGACTCCGGAAGGGCCGGCGCACCGGGCGGGCGGGGCGGACCGGATGACGGACACCGCGCTGCTCCGGATGCACCTGGAGGGTCGGGCCGTCCTGCTGACGGACGGGACGATGGTGGCCACGGACCGGCCGGTCGGGCCGACCGAGGAGGCCGTGGTGGCGATCCCCTCGGTCGAGAACCCGGTGTCCATCGGGTACCTCCGGATCATCATGCGGTCGGATCCGGCGACCCCCGCCGTCGTCGACCACCTGGTGGCCCCGCGTCTGGTGCGCCGCCAGGGTGCGGCTGCAGTCCGGCCGCGCTGCTGTTCCTCGTCCTCCCGCTGCTCGCCATCGCCTCCGTTGTGACCGCCGTCCTCGCACCGCTGCCGCCGATCGACCTCGACGACCACGAGCACGAACCTGACGACGGGGCCGAGCCTGACGACGCGGGCCAGGACGAGCCCCACGACGAGCCCCGGGACGACGGGAAGCCCGAGCCCGCGGTCTGACGGACCGGCGGCGGCCGCGGTCCTGCACTGTGGGAGGGCGGTCGGCGAGGCGTTAAAGATCCGTCAAGATTCGTCCGGCCGGTGCCGCCGGCTCGGACCCGGGCCCGTCCGTCGGCCGTCGGTCGAGGGGCCCCGGCTCCGCCCGGACCGAGCGGCCCGGCCGGGGCGGAACCGGTCGCCGGCGGTACTGCCCCGAGCCGTCCAGGACGGCTCCGACCTGCGGTGATGTGTCGATTCGCCGGGCATCGGGGGCTCGGTCGGCCGGTTCTCGCGCGTGCCCCGCGGCACCGGGCGGTGCGTTCTCGAGCGCGGTCGAACCGTTGGGCGACACAACCGGTAGTGCCAGGACGGGGTGTCGATGTTGTACGTGATGGCGAAAGAGGCCGATGAGTCGCCTGTCTAGTCTGGCGAGGCCGCCGACCGGGCGGCTTGATCGTTTGTCCTCTCGACGGAGTCCCCAGTGTCCACAACATCCCCGCCGGCCCCTCCCTCACCTGCGGCACCGAGCCGACTGCGGGCGTGGCTGCTGGAGGGACTGGCGGACCGGGCCAAGCAGCACCCCGGCCCGCACGCCCAGGCACCCCAGGAGCACGGCCGGCGCTGGTGGCGGGTGATGTGCCTGACCGGCCTGGACTACTTCTCCACCCTCGGCTACCAGCCCGGCATCGCCGCCCTGGCGGCCGGCCTGCTGTCGCCGGTGGCGACCATCGTGCTCGTCGTGGTCACCCTCTGCGGGGCGCTCCCGGTGTACCGGCGGGTCGCGAAGGAGAGCCCGCACGGCGAGGGTTCGATCGCGATGCTGGAGCGGCTGCTGAGCTTCTGGCAGGGCAAGCTCTTCGTGCTGATGCTGCTCGGCTTCGCCGCCACCGACTTCCTCATCACCATCACGCTGTCGGCGGCCGACGCCACCGCCCACCTGGTGGAGAACCCGCACCTGACGAGCGCGCTGCACGGCCGCCAGGTGCTGATCACGCTGTTCCTGATCGCGCTGCTCGGCGCCGTCTTCCTCAAGGGCTTCAGCGAGGCGATCGGCCTGGCCGTGGGCCTGGTCGCCATCTACCTGGCGCTGAACGTGGTGGTCGTGGCGACCGGCCTGTGGCACGTGCTGACCGCCCCGCACGTGATCACCGACTGGTCGCACGCGCTGACCGCCGACCACGGCAGTGTCATCGCGATGATCGGCGTGTCCCTGCTGGTGTTCCCGAAGCTCGCGCTCGGCCTGTCCGGCTTCGAGACCGGCGTCGCCGTCATGCCGCACGTCGCGGGCGAGCCCGGCGACACCGAGCAGAAGCCGGTCGGCCGGATCCGCGGCACCCACAAGCTGCTCACCACCGCGGCCGTGATCATGAGCGTCTTCCTGATCACGACCAGCTTCATCACCACCCTGCTGATCCCGGCCGACCAGTTCCAGCCCGGCGGCGAGGCCAACGGCCGCGCGCTCGCCTTCCTCGCCCACGAGTACCTGGGCAGCGCCTTCGGCACGGTCTACGACGTCTCGACCATCGCCATCCTCTGGTTCGCCGGTGCCTCCGCCATGGCCGGCATGCTCAACCTGCTGCCGCGCTACCTGCCGCGGTACGGCATGGCCCCGCACTGGGCGCGGGCCGTCCGGCCGACCGTGCTGGTGCTGACCGCGGTCGCCTTCCTGGTCACCTGGATCTTCGACGCCGATGTCGACAAGCAGGGCGGCGCCTACGCCACCGGCGTCCTGGTGCTGATCAGCTCGGCCGCGATCGCGGTGACCATCGCCGCCCGCCGGGCCCGCCAGCGCGGCTGGACGATCGGCTTCGCGGTGATCTCCGCGGTCTTCCTCTACACCACTGCGCTCAACATCGCCGAGCGCCCGGACGGTGTGAAGATCGGCGCCTGCTTCATCGCCGGCATCATCCTGATCTCGCTCGCCTCGCGGCTCGCCCGCTCCTTCGAGCTCCGCGTCACCGATGTCGTGCTGGACCCGGTCGCCGAGCGGTTCGTCCGGGACTGCGCGCACCGCTCGATCCGGATCATCGCGAACGAGCCCAGCAACCGGGACCTCGCGGAGTACCGCGACAAGGCCACCCAGATCCGGACCGACAACGGCATCCCGCCGGAGGACGACCTGGTCTTCGTCGAGGTCACCGTCAGGGACCCCTCGGACTTCGAGGCGGAGCTGCGGGTGCGCGGCGAGGTCCTGCACGACCGCTACCGCCTCCTGTCGCTGGAGCACTCCTCCATCCCGAACGCGCTGGCCGCGCTGCTGCTGCACGTCCGGGACGCGACGGGACAGCAGCCGCACATCTACTTCGAGTGGACCGAGGGCAACCCGTTCGCCCAGTTCCTGCGGTTCTTCCTGTTCGGCCAGGGCGAGGTCGCGCCGGTCACCCGCGAGGTGCTGCGCGAGGCCGAACCCGACCGCTCCCGCCGCCCGCGGGTCCACGTCGGCTGAGGCTCGGTCATGCGGCCGCACGGCCGCACCGATCACCGAACGCCGTCCGGCTGCCCCTGCACACGGGCAGCCGGACGGCGTTTCCCGTCCCTACGGCCTGATCCGGCCGGCCCGGGACTCGAGGTAGCGCCGCTCGGCGATGCTCGCGGTGGCCCTCGCGGCGCGCCGGAAGTGCTCGTACGCCCCG
>NSGV01000010.1 GCA_002300355.1 Streptomyces sp. TLI_235 | reverse complement strand
GGTGACCACGCTTGCGCTCCAGACGCACCGCTTGCTCGCCGAGGAGCAGAGCTTGTGCCAAGTCCGACTGCTGGCAGGCCACGCGCGTGGCGAGCGCGGCCACCGCGCCGCCGAGGGCCGGCTCATCGGTCTCCTGGAGCAGTCGGTCCAGCAGTGAACGGGCGGCCGAGGGCTGCTCCTGCTGGTAGTGCACGCGGGCCAGTTCCAACGGCAGCCGCCTGTACGGTGCAGCGTCACGGTCGGCGGTGTCGGCGAGGGCCGCCGCGAGATTGTCCCGTTCGGCGATGAGCGGACTGCCGGTCTGGTCGGCGAACACCTCGTTGCCGACCAAGTCCGCGAGGTCGTTCAGCCACGTGAGGGCCCGCCGCCGGACGGTGTGCAGCTCGCGGGGCCGCGACCAGGCGTTCCATGGCGTATGCGCGGATGGCACTCAGCTGCCGGAACCGCGCCGGCTCTGTGTCTCCCGGCAGCCGAACGATCAGGGATTTGGCCTCAAGGGCGCACAGAATGCGGAGGATGTGGGGGCGCGACGCCGCTACCGGCGCAGACCGCCTCGGCTGCCCGGCGTCGAATCCGCCGACGAGCACTGCCAGGCGCCGGAAGACAGCCTGTTCCTCCGGATCGAGGAGCCGATGGCTCCAGTCGATCGCCGCGGCCAGCCCGTCGTGGCGGCGGGGGCCGGTCCGGTTGCCGTCGGTCAGGAGCGACAACTGTAAGAACTGGTCGTCCAGTCCGCGAGGATGTCGCCCAACGGAAGGGCGCCGACGCGCCGTGCCGCGAGTTCGACGGCGAGCGTCAGCCCGTCCAGTCGGCGGCATATCTCCGCGACGGTCGCGCCGTTGTCGCGCCCGAGTGTGAAGCCCGGTGCACGGCTCGAGGCACGTTCGACGAACAGCCGGACCGCGTCGGACCGCAGGAGGGCAGTTGGATCGTCCCCGGTGCCGACGGGTGGCACGGACAGCTCGCCGACCCGGAACACAGCCTCCCGGGTACCCGCAGGGCCTCCCGGCTGGTGGCCAGGATCCGCAGCCCGGGGCAGTGGCTCAGCAAGGATGCGGCGAGCCGGGCACACGGCTCCGCAGATGCTCGCAGTTGTCCATGATCAGCAGCCGGCGGGTGTCGCCGATCGCACGGACGAGCACGTCGGCACCGGATTGCCCGGCCCGTTCGCTCACGCCCAGCGCGGTGGCCACGGCCTGCGCGAGCGGGGCGCCGTCGTGCAGGGAATCGAGTGCGACAGGTCCACCTGCCCCTGACGCTCGGGCAGTCCCTTGGCGAACTCCAGTGCCAGCCGTGTCTTGCCGACGCCGGCGGCACCGGTCAGCGTGAGCAGACGCGACGTCCTCAGCAGGGTGCGCAGACGCGACAGCTCCTGCCGTCGCCCCACGAAGGAGTCGAGCGCTCGCGGCAGCCCACGGCCCGGATGCGGTGGGGAGGCATCCGGTGCGATTGGCCGTTCCTTCCCGGCGGCTCTGTGTGTCGAATGCCGTCTGAACGCCCGTTGCCGGCATGCGTTGGAGCAGTACCGGGCCGGCCGGCCGCCGCGTGGTGCGGCGGCCAGCGCGGCTCCGCATGACTCACATGTTCGATGCCGGGTCATCCCCGATTCCTGGCCGCGGGCTTCTGGGACGAAACCTTCCGGACTCGCCCGCCCGGCCGCCACCGGGAGGTGGTCAGGGCGTTGCGGCGGGATCGACACCGAGGACGACGGTGCCCGTCACCCCCTTGCCGAGGTCGCTGCTGGCCTGCGAGATGGCCAGCAGGGTCGAGGACCCGCCGTTGCGGTATATGCCGTCCCTCGCGTTGAGGGTGCGGGTGGCCCTGTTGCTCCGGTAGGGGGTCAGGGCGGCGACTTTGGTGTTGTAGGTCTCGGGGAAGTAGAGCTGGCCCGTGTGGGAGACGTGGCCTCCGTGGTAGGTCCCGTTGGACACGGTGCCGCCGGCGTGGGTCTTGACGTGGATGTGGAGCGCGCGGCCGACGTACCAGCCGGGGTAGATGGTGGTGAACTCTGCGACGCCGGAAGAGTCGGTCAGTTGCACGCCCCGCAGGAAGGTGGTGTCCGGGGTGGAGCCGCCCGCGACATAGCCGGAGTAGACGCCGAGCGCGTCGCAGTGCCAGATGTCGACCGCCGTGTTGGGCAACGGGTAGCAGGTCGCGATGTCGACGACCGTCACACGGAGGGTGAGCGGCACGCCCGTCCTGCCCTCGGTGATGTTCTTGCGGACCGTCTCCAGGTCCAGGTAGTAGGGACCTTCGGTCTGTTCGGGCGTCAGGACACAGGAAGCGCTGGGTCCGGCGGCAGTTTGCGGTGTGCTGCCTCCGGCGGCGGCTGTCGCCTGCGAGGCCGGGAATCCGAGGGCGGCCACGCCGAGGGCCGCGCCGCCCAGGGTGGCGATGACGGACCTGCGAGTGGCGCCGGCCTTCTCCGCGGGGTCTTCGTGGGGGGTATCAGTCATGCCGCCACGATGGAGCGCGTCGCGGTCGACGGGATCGGCCGGACGACCGATGAATCGCGTGCGTTACGAAACCCTCTGCGTCTCCGCATCGCCAATGACGGGGCCGACCGCAGCGGCTTCGGCGGCCGTTGTCGCCGCCGCAGCCGGACAGCGTGATCGTGACTGGAGGCGCCGGGGAGGTTCCATCGAGCGAGAAGACAACTGGTCAGACCACGTCTTGGTGACTGGGACGGGGCTGACCGAGGGGCTCGTCCGTCGTCCGGCCCCTGCGGAGGAGGCGGCCTCCTGGGCGGTGTGCTGTATCCGCCGAAGTGGGACGGATTCCGGGCGGCGGTGGCGACGGTCGGGGAGCGGCATGCCGTGCACCTGGTGTCGCGGTGCGGGACGGACCTGACCGGGAGGTTCCCGCGGCTGGTCGGCCCCCGGCCGAGCTCGCACCAAGCATCGTCATGGACAGGGGGCGTGGCGTTCGTGCCGCAGGAGGGCGGAGCTGGCCGATCGTGTTCGAGGAACTGCTGCGCACCCCGGCCGGCCGGGCGGAGCACGGCACGCAGGTGTTCTTCGTTGTCAACGGACACGCCGAGATGGCTCTGGCGTGAGTTTCGTGAAAGCCGCCCGTAGATCTTGAAAGTTGTCGATCATGATGGGTGTCTGTCGCTGATCTTCTGGCCGTCTTGTTCCCCCAGTTCGCGCTGCTGAGCGTGGACTTGATCAGGCCGGTCGGCCGGTCCGTACGGGTGCACGCCCGGGGGCGGACGCCGGGCGCGGAGTGTCCGAGCTGCGGTAGTTGGTCGGGACGTGTCCACAGTGGGTACGAGCGGCGAGTGAGCGACTCGGCGGTCTCCGGTCAGGAGCTGGTGCTGCACCTGCGGGTCCGCCGGTTCTTCTGCGACGCCGATGACTGCGGGCGGCGGACCTTCGCGGAGCAGATCCCCGGCCTGACGTTCCGTTACGGGCGGTGCACAGTGCCGCTGCGGAAGGTTCGCGAGGCCGTCGCCCTCGCCCTCGGCGGCCGGGCCGGAGCCCGCCTGGCCGGACACCTGTCAGCCGGGATCGGCCGGGATGCCTTGATACGCCTGATCCGCGCACTGCCAGACCCGGCCACCGAGCGGGTCCGCGTGCTCGGCGTCGATGACTTCGCCCTGCGAAAGGGCCACCACTACGGCACCGTCCTGATCGACATCGAGAGCCGCCGTCCCATCGAGGTCCTGCCCGAGCGGTCTGCCGACGCCCTGGCCCACTGGCTCACCGAGCATCCCGGTGTCGAGGTGATCTGCCGTGACCGCGCCGCCTACTACGCCGAGGGCGCGACCCGTGGTGCCGGCACCGCGACGCAGGTCGCGGACAGGTACCACCTCTGGGCGAACCTCGGCGATGCGACTGAGCGGCTGGTCGCCCGCCTGCGCTCGCAGTGGGTCCCCTCCGTGCCGGACAAGGAGAAGGTGGCACTGCCCGAAGGATCGAGGGACCGGCGCACCCGTGTGCGCCATGCCGCCGTCCATGCGCTGATGGACAGGGGCATGGGGCACAGCCAGATCGTCGCCGAGCTGCATCTGGACCCGAAGACGGTGCGCAAGTTCATGAGGGCCGCCACTGCGGACGAGCTGATCGGCACGGGGCCCTTGGGCGGCCGGCAGACCAGCTTGGAGGGCCACGCCGCTTACCTGATCGCCCGCTTCAACGAGGGTTGCCACAGCGCACTACGGCTCCACCGTGAACTCTCCGAACGCGGCCTGACCGTCAGCGAGCGGACCGTCCGCCGGTTCGTGCACCGGCTGCGTGAGAACACCAAGCCGACCGCCCGACCGCCGGTCCCCAAGGTCCGCGAGGTGACCGGGCTGATCCTCACCCACCCCGACCACCGATCCGAAAGCCAACAAGTCCTCCTGAAGGAGCTACGCATTCGTTGCAGTGAGCTGGCCGACGCGTGCGACCTCGTCGCCCGGTTCGCCTCGATCCTCGTGAACCGGCGAGGCCAGGAGGAACTCGAACAGTGGACCGCGGACGCTGCGGCGAGCGCCCTGCCCGAGCTGCGAGGCTTCGCTACCGGCTTGCGCAAGGACTGGGACGCTGTCATGGCCGGCCTCACGCTCCGCTGGAACTCCGGCCCCGTCGAGGGTCACGTCAACCGGATCAAGATGCTCAAGAGGCAGATGTTCGGACGCGCCAAGCTCGACCTTCTCCGCAAGCGCGTACTCCTCGCGTCCTGAAGATCACCACGGGCGGCTTTCACGGAAGTCACGCCAGAGCCGCCGAGATCCTCGTAGGCGGACATTTCAGGTCCTTTCCGGCGGACACCTGATCTCCCTGCGCGGTGTGACAAGTAGTCACTCGGTCGGGCTCGTCAACGTAGGGTGGGCTGGTGTCAGCTGATCCCGGGGACCGCCCGAAGCCCAAGCCCATCGACGAATGCCGGGATGTCTATGACGTCCTTGAGCACGTGCGGCTGCGACCTGCGATGTTCGTTCGCAACGGCTCGTTGGAGGAGCTGATGACGTTGCTCAACGGCTATGGCATCGCGTTGCATGTGCACGGCATCGATGAGCACTCCGGTCTCAGCCCGGTCGGTCCGTTCGCGCAGTGGCTGCGCGGGAATCACGGTTGGTCGATGTCGTGTGGTTGGGCCCGGGCAATCACGGACCATGCCGAGGACGTGCCGTCGCTGGAGGCGTTCTTCCGGTTGCTGGACGAGTGGCGGGCGAGCACCGCGGCTGAGCAGACCGCAGCAGCCGGCTCCTGACGCGACGGACTACGTTGGCTCCATCATGGGGCGAGCGGGACGACGCCCTTGCCGGTGGTCGCCTGGGTGAGGCGGAGGCTGGAGCCCTCGGTCAGGATGATGTGGGCGTGGTGCAGGAGCCGGTCGACGGCTGCGGTGGCGAGTGTCTTGGGCATGATCGAGTCGAATCCTGACGGATGAAGGTTCGAGGTCACGATCACCGATCGGCGTTCGTAAGCGGCATCGATCACCCGGTAGAACGCCTCGGCGGCGGTCTGGCCGCAGGGCAGCATGCCGATGTCGTCGACCACGATGAGGTCGCATCGGGTGATCTTGGCGACGGCCCGGGCGACCGAGTTGTCGACGGCGGCCCGTCCGAGGGTGGCGGTCAGCGACTCCAGGGTGAACCAGCAGACCTGCATGCCGACATCGATGGCCTTGTGAGCGAGGGCCTCGGCGAAGTGGCTCTTGCCCGTCCCCGACGGCTCCGTGACAGCCAAATTCTCCGCCCGGCCGACCCATTCGAGGGTCATCAGGGCGTGCTGGGTGGGCAGCGGGATGGAGGAGTCCTCCTCCTTCCAGGACTCGAAGGTCTTGCCGGACGGCAAGTTGGCCTGCTTGCGGTGGTTGCGCCTGGTCGCCTCGTCGCGGCCCTTGATCTCGGCCTCCAGCAGGATCCTCAACACCTCGGCCGGGTCCCAGCGTTGGGTGCGGGCGGTGGCCAGCACGTCGGGGGCGGCCTTGCGGAGATAGGGGAAGCGCATCCGCTTCAGGACGCCCTCCGGCTCGGGCGGGATCGGCGGTGCGACGGGAGGCGGAGGGGCCGGCGTGGGCATCGCGACGGCGGGGACGGGCTCGGCGAACGTGGCTGTGGTCATACGAATGGTCCTTTCCGGAGGGGCCGCCGGGCGGCGGCCGGTATTGTCCGGGGCGGGTCCGCGCGGTCGAACAGGAGCGCGGACCCGCCCCGGGGGTCAGGAGGTCGTGCGGCCGAAGTCGGCCCAGGCGGAAGTGCCGGGCTGGGCCGAGTGGTTCTCGTCGCAGACCACGAGGTCGGAGGGGCGGGCGCCGGTGGCCCGGTGACGGACGATCGACATCAGGTCGTCGTCCGCGAAGCGCCCGGCCGTCGCGGCGAGTCCCAGGCAGATGTCGACCTCGCCCGCGCCGACGAGAGCGGCGAGTTCGACGGCGGCGGCCATCTTCACGCGCATCCGCGTGGTGCCCGCGGCAGCGGCCTCCATCAGCCAGGACTTCGCGCCGGGGCCGAGCGCGAGGAACGTCTCCTCCGCCGGGCCGACCGGCTTCGGGCGCGGCAGACGGGGCGAGCCGTCCATCTCCTGCGGATGGCCGGGGTAGTGGGAGGGATCGATGACGGGCCGTCCGGGCAGCGCGATGTGGTGGCGGGCCACCTCCAGCAGGCCGGCCGGGCCCTGCAACCACTCCGGGCGGTGCGGGAGCTGGGCCAGGTCGACCACGACGACGAGCTCGTCACCGTCCACGCGCACCCAGGCCTCCTGGCCGACCAGACCGGCCGGGGTCGAGTAGCGCACCGAGCCGAAGCGCACCGTCTGGTCGGTGTTGATCGTGCGGCTCTCGCCGAGCGCGACCGTGTGCGGGGCGGTGGGCAGCGGGTGCAGCCGACGGCGCTCGATGTCCAGGGCGGAGGCCGGGGTCCGGCCGGTCTCGCGGTGGACACGCGTGTTGACCTGCTGGCAGAACAGCGCGCAGGCCCCGCGCAGTTCGGCGAACGAGCCGTAGTCCGGCCGAAGGTTCGCACTGGTGGGCACCAGGTCGGCCTTGGCAATGCGGACCGTGGCCTCCGACCCGCCCTTCGACTCGGGGTCGAACGGCACGCAGGTGTGGACCTGCATCCCGTAGTGCCGCCCGGCCGCGACGACTTGGGGATGGCGAACCGGGATTCCGGCGACCCGGTCGATCGTGACGGTCTTCTCGTTGTCCGTGAGCGCGTAGGTCGGCGCCCCGCCGATCGCCCGCAGCGTGGCGTCGATGCACGAGATCAGCGTCGGCAACGTCCGGTCCCAGACCGGGATCACCACCCGGAACCGGGACCAGGCCAGCCACGCGCAGAACAGCAGCGTCTGGCGCTGACCGCCGCCCGGTCCCGGGACCTTCGGGCCGAACCCCCAGTCGAACTGGAGCCACAGTCCGGGCTCGGTGATCCACGGCCGGTAGGTGCGGCGGTGGCCGGCGTTCCAGCGCTCCTTCGCCGCGGCGACCGCCCGCCGAGTCGTGCGCTCGTCGCCGGTGAACCCCAGGATCACCAGGCGCTCGTGCAGCTTGTCGGCCCACACCCGGCCCTGCGAACGCTCCACCCACTCCTCGACCTTGGGCAGGAACGGGTCGATCAGTCTCGGTCGCCGGATCGGCTGGTCAACCGGTTGACCGCTGTCTCTCATCCGCGCGTACCGCCGAACGGTTTTTGGATCCACCCCCGCCAGTTGCGCCGCCGAATGCGCACATCCGGTGGCGTCGAGCGCCTCGAAGATTTCCATGATCACCCTGTCAGACTTCTTCACGATCCCTCCGGAGGGGACTGACTCGATGTCGGCAGCACCGAGCAAACCCCCGGGGGGATCACCAGTTCGGAACCGACACGAACGGCCCCAAGGACAGGGAGATCAGCTGTCCGCGGAGAGGGACCCGTCCTGACCGTCTACAAGGATCTTGAGGGCTCTGGCGTGACTTCCGTGAAAGCCGCCCGTGGTGATCTTCAGGACGCGAGGAGTACGCGCTTGCGGAGAAGGTCGAGCTTGGCGCGTCCGAACATCTGCCTCTTGAGCATCTTGATCCGGTTGACGTGACCCTCGACGGGGCCGGAGTTCCAGCGGAGCGTGAGGCCGGCCATGACAGCGTCCCAGTCCTTGCGCAAGCCGGTAGCGAAGCCTCGCAGCTCGGGCAGGGCGCTCGCCGCAGCGTCCGCGGTCCACTGTTCGAGTTCCTCCTGGCCTCGCCGGTTCACGAGGATCGAGGCGAACCGGGCGACGAGGTCGCACGCGTCGGCCAGCTCACTGCAACGAATGCGTAGCTCCTTCAGGAGGACTTGTTGGCTTTCGGATCGGTGGTCGGGGTGGGTGAGGATCAGCCCGGTCACCTCGCGGACCTTGGGGACCGGCGGTCGGGCGGTCGGCTTGGTGTTCTCACGCAGCCGGTGCACGAACCGGCGGACGGTCCGCTCGCTGACGGTCAGGCCGCGTTCGGAGAGTTCACGGTGGAGCCGTAGTGCGCTGTGGCAACCCTCGTTGAAGCGGGCGATCAGGTAAGCGGCGTGGCCCTCCAAGCTGGTCTGCCGGCCGCCCAAGGGCCCCGTGCCGATCAGCTCGTCCGCAGTGGCGGCCCTCATGAACTTGCGCACCGTCTTCGGGTCCAGATGCAGCTCGGCGACGATCTGGCTGTGCCCCATGCCCCTGTCCATCAGCGCATGGACGGCGGCATGGCGCACACGGGTGCGCCGGTCCCTCGATCCTTCGGGCAGTGCCACCTTCTCCTTGTCCGGCACGGAGGGGACCCACTGCGAGCGCAGGCGGGCGACCAGCCGCTCAGTCGCATCGCCGAGGTTCGCCCAGAGGTGGTACCTGTCCGCGACCTGCGTCGCGGTGCCGGCACCACGGGTCGCGCCCTCGGCGTAGTAGGCGGCGCGGTCACGGCAGATCACCTCGACACCGGGATGCTCGGTGAGCCAGTGGGCCAGGGCGTCGGCAGACCGCTCGGGCAGGACCTCGATGGGACGGCGGCTCTCGATGTCGATCAGGACGGTGCCGTAGTGGTGGCCCTTTCGCAGGGCGAAGTCATCGACGCCGAGCACGCGGACCCGCTCGGTGGCCGGGTCTGGCAGTGCGCGGATCAGGCGTATCAAGGCATCCCGGCCGATCCCGGCTGACAGGTGTCCGGCCAGGCGGGCTCCGGCCCGGCCGCCGAGGGCGAGGGCGACGGCCTCGCGAACCTTCCGCAGCGGCACTGTGCACCGCCCGTAACGGAACGTCAGGCCGGGGATCTGCTCCGCGAAGGTCCGCCGCCCGCAGTCATCGGCGTCGCAGAAGAACCGGCGGACCCGCAGGTGCAGCACCAGCTCCTGACCGGAGACCGCCGAGTCGCTCACTCGCCGCTCGTACCCACTGTGGACACGTCCCGACCAACTACCGCAGCTCGGACACTCCGCGCCCGGCGTCCGCCCCCGGGCGTGCACCCGTACGGACCGGCCGACCGGCCTGATCAAGTCCACGCTCAGCAGCGCGAACTGGGGGAACAAGACGGCCAGAAGATCAGCGACAGACACCCATCATGATCGACAACTTTCAAGATCTACGGGCGGCTTTCACGAAACTCACGCCAGAGCCATCTTGAGCTGTCCGCTCACATTCGTGGCGCTCGACCTGCTCGGCGCCCCCGGCGAGGACTGCACGGAACGGCCTCTGGCGGAGCGGTGGGATGCCCTGCCAGTGGTGCTGGCGGAGCGCGGCTGCCGTCGCACCGGTGCCTCGCCACGACGAGCAGGCGCGAGGCCCTTGCCTGGTACCGGGACATTGAACCCGTGGGTGTGGAGGGGATCTGAGCCGAGGGGTTGGGCACCTTGTCCGAGGCAGGGCATGGGCCGGGACGGTGGGTGCAGGTCAGGCACACCGACACCCGGGACGCCGTGCCCCTCGGCATGGTCGGCCGGCCGTCCCGCCCGGAGTGACCCCTGCCGAGAACGTACTGGCGGCGCCTGACACTGACGGCCCCGCTTCCGGACACGATGCTGACGGCCAATTCGGGTCTGTCTGCTTCGCCCTGTCGATCGTGTGGTCGGCAGGCGAAGTGCCGCGAAGTGGCTGGTGCGGGTGCGGGCTCGTGGGGTGCCGGTGAGGTGGGCGTCGAGGCGGGCGAGGTTGATCGGCTCGGCCACCGGGGCCAGCCGGTCGGGAACGGCAGCGGCGAGTGCGTCCAGGGCTGAGCGCAGTGCCTCGGCGACCATCTCCAGCCGGCACAGCTCCCGCGTAGCCGACAGCACGTGCGTGGAGTCGGACCGTGTCCTTGCCGGTAAGCAGCCCCTTGTCTCGAGCCGCGGCAAGTATGCCGTCCGGCAGCCGCTGCCCGGCGTCCGCCTGAACCAGCCGGTCTCTGAACCACGGGCGCCGGGATCTCGGCTCCCGGTCGCCGGCCGACGCCCGGATCGGAGGGTCTGACCCGACTGCGGGGACCCGGCGCCGTCACGGCCGCGCTGCACCAGGGGAGTTCCGTGGCGTTCCGGTCCGGGCGGAGGATGTCGTGGGGAACGACCGGTCGGTCATCCGTCGCCGGTGCCGGGGGCACCGTCGGGCAGGGCGTCCGGGTGGTCGGTGGCGGCGAGGAGGGCGTGGATCGCGGTGGCCATGGTGCGGCGGGCGGCGTCCACGTCGAGGCCGGCGCTGCGCCAGTGGTGCCAGGTGCTCCAGGTGGTGGCGGCGTCGAGGGCGTTGAGGAGGTCCGTGCGGCGGGCCTCGGGCAGCCGGTCGAGTTCCAGGGCGAAGATCTCGGAGACCCGGGTCCGGCCGAGGTCCAGCATCAGCCGTACCGCCTGCTGGACGCGGTCGGAGGGCGCCTCCAGCCGCAGCATCGCCAGCCGGGTCGGGGTGAGCCACTCCAGGATGCGACCGCGCTGCTCGGCCAGGGCGGCGACCCGTACGTTCCGCGGACCGTCGGTCGGCAGCGGCCGGATCTGGGCCAGTAGCTGGTCGAGCCGCCGGGTGACCGCGGTGTCGGTCAGCTGGGCCATGTCCTGGAAGTGATGGAACACCAGGCGCCGTGAGACACCGGCGCGTTCGGCGACCCGTTCGGCCGGGAACTGCACCACGCCCTCGTCGAGCAGCGAGAGCACCGCGTCGGCGATCTTCTCGCGGGTCTGCCGGCCGCGCTCGGTGCGGCCGTCCGCGGACGGTGCGGGGGTGGGGTTCTGCGGCATCCCGGGGCCTCCTCCTGCCTCGTTGACATTATTGCACCACCAGTGCAAACGTACTGATTGCACGGAGAGTGCAATGAAATTCGGCGGGGGCCCCGGTGGCACCCGTCCTGTACGGAAGGCCGGTGCGCCGATGTTCACCGCCGTGGGGCGCTGGTGCGCCCACAGACCGAAACGCGTGGTGGCCGCCTGGCTGCTGCTCCTGGCCGTCGCCCTGGCGGCCGTCGGAGCGCTGGGCCGGGTCACCACCGAGGCGGTGTCGATCCCCGGCAGCGACAGCCAGGCCGCGCGCGACCTCGGCGAAAGTGCCTTCCCCGGCTCCGCCTCCGGCCGCCAGCCGCTCGTGCTGCACACCGCCGGCACCGCCCCCCTGCTCACCGCACCCGCCGCGACCGAGGCGGTGAAGAAGGCCGCCGCCGCCATCGCCGACGTGGACCACGTCGTCGCCGTGACCACGCCCTACGACCCGGCGGGCGCCAAGTCGATCAGCGCGGACGGCCGCACCGGCTACCTCTCGGTCGAACTCGACGTCACCGGACGCGACATCACCCCCGCAATCACCGACCGGATCACGGCCGCCGCGGCCCCCGCGACCGCGGCCGGCATCGAGGTCACCCCCGGCGGCTTCCTGGCCGCGGCCGTCGACAAGGGCTCCACCGGCCACAGCGAGGCGATCGGCCTCGCCGCCGCCTTCGTCGTCCTGACCCTGACCTTCGGCGGACTGATCGCGGCCGGTCTGCCGCTGCTCGCCGGCGGCCTCGGCCTCGGCATCTCGCTCTCGGTGCTCGGCCTGGTCGGACACCTGGTCGACATGCCCTCCTCCGGCGAGACGATCGCGGCGATGATCGGCCTCGGCGTCGGCATCGACTACACGCTCTTCGGGCTGACCCGCTTCCGCGAGCTCCTCGCCGCCGGCGTGGACCGCGAGGAGGCCGCCGTCCGCACCACGGCGGGCTCCGGCAAGGCCGTCGCCTTCGCGGGCAGCGCCGTCGTCGCCGCACTCGCCGGCCTCGCCCTCGGCGGCATTCCGCTGCTGTACGCGCTGGCGCTCGCCCCCGGCATCGCCGTGCTGGTCGCCGTCGGCATCAACCTCACCCTGCTGCCGGCCGTCCTCGTCCTGCTCGGCCCCCGCCTCACCCCGAAGCCGAAGAAGAAGGTGACGGAGGATCAGGAGGCAGGTCCCCGCGGCTGGGGACGGGTCGCTGCCGTCGTCGCCGCCCGGCCCTGGCGCTGCCTGCTGGCCGCAACCGTCCTGATCGGCGCCCTCGCCCTGCCCGCCGCCCAGCTCGCCTTCGGCCAGCTCGACGCCGGCGCCAACGCCACCGGCAGCGCGAGCCGCACCGCCTACGACCGGCTCGCCGCCGCCTTCGGCCCGGGCATCAACGGCACCCTCCAGGTCACCGACACCCTCGCCACCCCGGCCGACGGCCCGGCGGACCGGCGGGTCGCCGCCGTCACCGAGGCCCTGCAGAAGACCCCGGGCGTGGCCTCCGCCGGGCAGCCCCAGCTGAGCGCCGACCGGCGCACCGCCCGCTGGCAGGTCACCCCGGACACAGCCCCGTCCGACCCGGCCACCGCCGCGCTCGTCGACCGGCTGCGCACCGACACCCTGCCCGCCGCGGCCGGCCCCGGCGACACCACACACGTCGGCGGTACGCCCGCCGCGCAGGCCGACCTCAACGACCGGCTGGCCCGGCGGATGCCGGTCGTCGTCGGCTTCGTCCTGCTCGTCGCCGGACTCCTGCTGCTGCTCGCCTTCCGGGCCCCGGTCGTCGCGGTGAAGGCCGCCGTGATGAACCTGGTCTCCGTCGGCGCCGCCTACGGCGTGCTCACCGCGGTCTTCCAGCAGGGCCACGGCGCCGCACTGATGGGACTCGACGGGCCGGTGCCGATCCCCGGCTACGTGCCGCTGCTGATGTTCGCGGTGCTCTTCGGGCTCTCCATGGACTACGAGGTCTTCCTGCTGACCGCCGTCCGCACCGCCTACCTCCGGCACCGGGACAACCGCCGCGCCGTGGTCGAGGGCCTCGGTGCCACCGGACGGATCATCACCTCGGCAGCCCTGATCATGGTCAGCGTCTTCCTGAGCTACCTGCTCTCCGACGACCCCGTGGTCAAGATGTTCGGCATCGGACTGGCCACCGCCGTCGCCCTGGACGCCACCGTGGTCCGCGGCATCCTGGTGCCCTCCACGATGGTGCTGCTCGGACGCGGCAACTGGTGGCTCCCGCGCCGCCTGGACGCCCTGCTGCCGCACATCGACATCGAGGGAGACGGCACGGAGGAACCCGCCGCGCCGGCCGAACCCGCCGCGCCGGCCGATCCCGCCGCGCCGGCCGAGCCCGCCGCGCCGGCCGAGCCCGCCGAGGACAGCGCGCTGCCGACCGGGGCGGGTGCGCCGTGACGCCCCGCACCATGACGGCCTCCCCGGCCCGAGGGACGGGGGCGGGCCGGGCCCGGATCCGTCCGCGCTGGGTGGCCGCCGCCGCGCTGGCCGGGCTGGCCGCGGCGGCCGTCGGTACCGACCGGGTCGCCGCCGGGGCCGCCGAGGACCGGCTCGCCCACCGGGTGTCCGCCCGGCAGCCGGCCGTCGTCGGCACACCGGAGGTGATCGTCGGAGGTTTCCCGTTCCTGCTGGAGGCCGCCCGCGGCACCTTCCCGGAGGTGGCCGTCCGGGCCGACGCCCACACCGCCGGCGGCCTGCCGGTCACCGCCCGGGTCGACCTGCGGGACGTCTCCGAACGGTCCGGCCACTACACGGCCGCCGGCGCGGACGCGCGGTTCACCGTCCCGTTCGACGCCCTGGCCGCCGGCCTCGGCCCGGACTCCGAGGTGACCGCCGACCACGGCCGGCTGCACCTGACGCGCACCGTCCTCGGCCTGCCGCTGGACGTCACCGCCGACGTGGCGCTCGCCGGCGGCACGGTGAGCGTCCGACCGGTCGGCGCCACCCTGGCCGGCCGCCCGCTCGACCCGTCCGACAGCCGCTTCGCCGCCGTCTTCCAGGCCCGCGACCGCACCCTGCCCGAACTGCCGATCGGCCTCGCCGCGAGCAGCGTCACGGTGGACGCCGCCGGCCTCACCGTCCACGCCCGCGCCGACGCCGTCACCCTCACCTGACCCCGCCCGGCGCGGGCCCGCCTCCCCGGGCCGGGCCCGCGCCGGGCACAGGGCCCGACACCACCGAGTCCCCTCCCGGCCGGCGGGGTAGGGGCCTGGCAGCATGCCGTCCAGGCCCCCGTTCGCCGTCGCCGAGGGAGAACCGTCTCCGATGACCCAGCCGACACCGCCGTACCGGCCCACCGCCGCGCCGCCCGGCCGCCGCACCCCGGCCTGGCTCGCCGACGCCGTGATCTACCAGATCTACCCGCAGAGCTTCGCCGACTCCGACGGCGACGGCATCGGCGACTTCCCCGGCGTGCTGAGCCGCCTCGACCACCTGGAACACCTGGGCGTCGACGTCATCTGGTTCAGCCCCTGCTTCACCTCACCGTTCGGCGACGCCGGATACGACGTCGCCGACTACCTCACCGTCGCCCCGCGCTACGGCACCAACGACGACCTCGTCCGGCTGGTCGCCGAGGCCCGCCGCCGCGGCATCCGCGTGATGCTCGACCTGGTGGCCGGCCACACCTCCCACCTGCACCCTTGGTTCCGGGCCGCGGCCGCCGACCCCGACGACGACCGGTACATCTGGTCCGACCGGATCGGCACCCCCGTCTCGCACTGGATCCCCGCGCCCGGCGCCCGCGAGGGCTATTACCTGGCGAACTTCTATCCCGTCCAGCCCGCGCTCAACTTCGGCTACGCCCGCCCCCACCCAGACCAGCCCTGGCGGCAGGGCGTCGACGCGCCCGGCCCTCAGGCCAACCGGGCGGCGCTGCGCGAGATCATGGCGTACTGGTTCGACCGCGGCATCGCCGGATTCCGGGTCGACATGGCGTTCTCCCTCGTCAAGGACGACCCCGGGCTCGCCGAGACGAGCAAGCTCTGGACCGAGATGCGCGAGTGGATCGACTCCGCGTACCCCGACTGCGCCCTCATCGCCGAATGGGGCGACCCCGCCGTCTCCGTCCCGGCCGGCTTCCACGCCGACTTCTTCCTGCACTTCGTCGGCGACGCGCTCCGCTCGCTCTGGGGCAACGCCCAGGGCAGCCACCGCGCCGACTGGGGCACCGCACCCTGCTACTTCGCCCCCGAGGGCGGCGGCACCCTGGAACCCTTCCTCGCCGCCTGGCAGACCGCGTCCACCGCCGCCGCGGGCTCGGGCCACGTCGCCCTGCCCACCGCCAACCACGACTTCTCCCGGCTCGCCTGCGGCACCCGCACCCGCGACATGACCGCGCCCGCCTTCGCCTTCCAGCTCACCTGGCCCACCCTGCCGACCATCTACTACGGCGACGAGATCGGCATGCGGTACGTGCCCGGCACCCCCGACAAGGAAGGCGCCCAACTCGACGACGGCCAGGTCCGCCAGGGCTCCCGCACCCCGATGCAGTGGGACGACGGCCCCAACGCCGGCTTCTCCACCGCCCCGGCCGACCGGCTGTACCTGCCCATCGACCCGGCCGGGGACCGCCCCACCGTCGCCGCCGCCCTCGCCGACCCCGGCTCCCTGCTGCACCGTGTCCGGCGCCTGATCGCGCTGCGCCGCGCCCACCCCGCCCTGGGCACCGGCGCAGGCGTCGAAGTCCTGCACAGCGGCTACCCGTTCGTCTACCTCCGCGGCGGCACGCACCTCGTGGTCGTCAACCCGCGCCGCGACCCCGCCGCGGCCGAACTGCGCCCCGGCACCGTCCCACCCGGCACCGAGCCGCACCCCCTGGAGGCCGACCGGGTCACCCTCGACGGCACCCGGATCCACGCCGAAGGCTTCTCGTACGGCATCTTCGACCTCCGCCCCACCTCCTGACCACCCGTCGGGCCCCGAACCGGCCGCCGCCTCCGGGCCGGACGGCCGGCTCCACCCGGCTCGATCGGCCGACACCCGCCCCGTCACGGGCGGTGTCGGTCGGGCGTGCGATGCTGACGCCCACCAATCGCCGAGTCCGATCGAGGGAGACGCCGATGTCCGGCGGAGGAGCGACGTCCGGGGCGCCCGCACCCGTCTTCGAGGCCGCGTGGTGCGCCACCGACCTCGGGGAGTACCGCGCCTGCGCGGGCACCTGCGAGCGGTACCCGTACGACAGCCTGCCGCCGCTCGACCCCGACCGGTACACCGGCGCCTTCCAGTGGCTCGGCGAGGCCGGTGACCCCGTCCCGGACGAGGTCGCGGCGCTCGACCGGCTGGCGGCGGACCTGGCGGCCCACGGCCTGGCGCTACCCCGCGACTTCGTCACCTTCCACACCTCCGCCGGGTTCCGGAACACACTCGACGAGGTCTCGGTGACCTGCTGCTGGACGGACATCTCGGAGCCGCTGCCCAGCCCGGTCGAGCCCGGGGCCTTCCTCGTGCGGTTCCTGCGGGACCAGCAGGACTGCGTCATGTGGTACCTCTACCTCCGCCCGTCCGGTGAGGCGTTCGTGGTGCACTCGTGGCTCGACTACGCGTACGAGTACGCGGCCCGCGAGGAGGGCGAGGAGCCCTCGACCGACCTCGACGACATCGAGCTGCAGCGCTCCGAGATCCTCTGGTGCGCCGCCTCCTTCGAGGAGTTCGCGCACCGGTTCTGGACGGAGAACCGTCTCTGGTACACCGTCAGTGGCGGCGACCCGGCCGCGGTGGAGCCCGAGCTGCGCGCCTACCTGCGCCACTACGCGGCGACCGGCACACCCGCCTGACCGGCCGCCCGCCCCGCGGGCCACCGGCGGTGCGACACCGCCGGCTCCACGAGGTGGCGCTTCGTCACCCGGCCGCCGCACCAGGTGCCGATCAGCGCCGCGATGCAGCCCGACAGCCCGTCCCCGGCAGCGGCCGGGAGGCTGCGGTGGCCGGAGAATTTCCGCGCGAAGGGCCTATGACCAGAGGCCGTGGAAGGGCACCGGCGAGAGCAGCGCACCGGCCAGGACCGCCAGAAGACCCGTCGTCACACCACTGGGTCGGCCGCCCTTGCGGTCGGCGAGGGACGGGGCGTTGCGGCGGGTCTCCACCGGGGCGGTGTCTATCTTGGCGAGGGCGACCCGGCCGGCGAACTCCGCGCCCGGCTGCCGGCGCACCCGGACGTTCCAGGGCCGCTCCGGGTCGTGGTCGACCACCACCGTCCGGCCCACCCGGAATTCGTCCAGGTCCATCAGGTTCACCACCGCCGTCGCGTTCGCCCGGTAGGCGGGGCGACCGGTCGGGGCGACGGTCAGATCCAACTGCAGGGGAATGTCCGGGCCTTCGCCGACCGCCCGGGACGACTCGATCCGGGCCATCGCCGTCTCCAGCCGGACCGGGCCCAGCGCGGCCTCCACCCGCCGGCGCCGGCCGCCGGCCAGCAGCGTGAACCCGCCGATCGCCGTCCACGGGGCCAGGTTCGAACTGATCACGATCAGCGGCACATGGGAGTCCGCGATGCCCGCGGCGATCCCGCCGAGCTCCACGCCCAGCAGCGCGCACAGCAACAGTCCGGCCCAGTACACCGCGGCTCCTCCACTCGTCCGGCGCGCATCGTACCCGTCCGGCACACCGCCGAACTCGACCGTGGGCGAGGCGAGATGGCCCGGCCCGGCCGTCAGCCCAGCCGGACCAGCAGGGCGTGCCGGTAGCGCGCGGCCGTCCGGACGTACGCCGACAGCTCCAGGTAGTGCCCGGCCACCACCTCCAGCGCGTCCTCGCGCTGCCACATACTGCTCGGGTACACCTCCGCCGCCGCCAGGTCGGCCGAGGTGACGCCCTCGGTCAGGGCATGCGCCGGGAGCCCGGCCAGCGTCTCCGCGGCGAGCCGGACGCGCTCCGGAGCCAGCAGTCGCGGCGGCCCGTGGCCCCGCTGGCCCGTCTCCGGCACCTCCTCCTCGCCGTGCAGGAGGTCGACCGGGAACCCGTGGCGGCCGAGCAGGAAGGCCAGCGGGTGCCAGGCCGTCCCCACCTCGAAGCACCGCCGCTCCGCCACCGGCAGCGCCCGCCCCGACTCCGCCCCGGCCAGTTCCTCGGCCAACTCCCGCGCCCACCCCGGCTCCCACAACGCACGGTCGAACTGGGCCGGTGCGAGTCGCGTGTACCGTCCGACGATGCTCACGGCCGGAGCCTACCGACCGTCCTGCCCGACGACCCCCGCAGGGTGGCGCCGCGCGACCTGTACGGTTCGCGTCGGCTTCTCGACCGCGGGGCCCGGCGCGGGGCCGCGGCGGAACGGTGAGTACGCGTACTCATGACGGGCCGTCGGGCCCCCGCCGAGGATGGCGGGTGTGGCGGACATCGGTGCGGCTCCGACGGATCGGGCGGCGGCAGGGTACGAGGGATGGCGGTACGCCCTGATGCGGGGTGCGGCGGCGGGGGCGGTCGGGGCGCTGCTCGGGGCCGTCGTCGCGTGGATCCAGGTCGACGAGGCCCGCTGCGAGGCACGGGTGCCGCCCGGGCAGGGCAACGGGTGGGAGTGTGCGGGCGGGCCACTGCTGGCCCTGGCCGCGGGGCCGGTCGTGGCGCCGCTGCTGTCCTGGCTGTTGCTGCGCTGCGTGCGGGTGCGCCCGGCGTGGGCGGTGGCGCTGCCCGCCCCGCTGCTCGCGGTGCCGCTCTACCGGTTGGGGGCCTGGGCGGTCACCGGACGGCAGGGGGACGCCCCGGCCTGGGTGGTGGTGGTGACCACGGCGCTCGCGTACGCGGCCACCGGGTTGCTGGTGGCGCCGCGGCTGCTGCCGCGGATCCGCTGGGCGGCCGGCGGGGTGCTGTTCGTCCTGGCGGGGCTCGGGATCCTGCTCGGGGGCGCCACCGGGTGGTAGGCGCCGTGACGGTCGGCCTGCCAAGCGTGGCCCGGCCCACGGTCGGGCCGGCCCCGCCGCACTCCGGCGCGGGGGAGTGCGGCGCGGCGGGCCGGTGGGAGGGGTCAGGCGGGCGTCGCCGCTTCGGAGGCGGCGTCGGTGGCGGTGTCGGGCGAAGCGGTGCGGAGGCGGCGGTCCCGCATCCGGGCGAGCGGCAGGTAGAGCAGGCAGGAGCCGGCGACGACGACCAGTCCGTAGGTGACCGCCTGGGTACCGCTCTCGACGTACTGCTGCCAGGCGGCCCAGACCGAGATGCTGAGCAGGCAGACCACGATGCCCGCGATGCCGAGTGCGCCGCCGGGGATGCGGTAGGGCCGTTCGAGTTCGGTTTCGCGGATGCGCAGGGCGATCAGCGCGGCGACCTCCAGCAGGATGCCGATGTTGGTGAGGAAGACGTCGAAGATCACCAGGTTGGCGAAGCTGCTGAGGCAGAACATCGCGTAGACGGCGGCGGAGCCGACGATCGACACGACGGGTGCCTTGTAGCGGCGGCTCTCCTTGGCGACCCACTGCGGGAAGTAGCCGTCCTGGGCGAGGACCAGCGGCAGCCGGGAGTTGGAGGCGAGCAGGGCGGAGAACATGGCGACGGCGGCGAACATCCCGCCGACGGTGACGGCGATCTGCAGCCAGGGGCCGGCGAGTTCGCGGGCGACGTCGGAGAACGATCCGGCCTCCCAGCCCTTCCAGCCGGCGCCCCCGTCGGCGCCGGTGGCGAGGGCGGCGATCGAGGGCAGCAGGTAGCCGACCATGATGAGCAGCACCGAGACGGCCAGCGCCTTGGGGAGGTGCTTGCGCGGGTTCTCCATCTCTCCGGCGACGTTGGACACGCTGTCCCAGCCGGAGTAGTTCCACATGACGATGAACAGGCCCGCGCCGAAGGCCGTCCACGCGGACTGGTCGGTGCTCGCGGTGGCGGCGGAGACCGGGTTGGTGCCGTCCCCGACCAGCCGGGCGACGCCGACGACGGTGAGGATCAGCATGGGCGTCAGGCAGATGGCGGCGAAGGCGACGGAGGATTCGCCGACCCAGCCGGCGCCCAGCAGGTTGAGCAGGGTGAACACCACGATCACGGCGAGGCAGATGAACCAGTTCAGGTCGAACTGGAGGTGGCCGAGCCGGAACAGCACGTGCTTGCCCGGTGCGACGAAGCCCACGACGCTCTGCAGGTAGCTCGTGAACAGCACCGGGTAGAGCGCCATGTCGACAAAGCTGCAGATCCACTGCAGCAGGCCCTGCTGGAAGCCCCAGAACCTGCCGAGGCCGCGCTTGACCCAGTGGTAGTAGCCGCCCTCGACCGGTATCGCGGTGCCGAGTTCGGCGCAGACCAGGGCGTGCGGCACGCTGTAGATCAGCGGGGCCACCACGATCAGCAGCAGGGCGATGCCGGGACCCGAGGCGGAGAACAGCTCCTCGATGCCGTACGCGCCGCCCGAGACGCTGAAGAAGATCAGCGCGACCAGGGGGAGCAGGCGTACCCGTCTGGGCTTGCTCAGGGACAGGGCGGTCATCGTCACCTCGGAGGGTCGGCCGGCGGACTCGCGGTGCCCGGGTCGGCTGGGCGCACGCCCGTCCGGCCGACGACGGTGTCGCCGGCACGGTGGCCCCCCGGAGGCCGGACGGAACCCGGTGGCCCGCCGGCGTCCCTAGAGTTTCAGGCCGCGGGCCCGCCCCGGCAATCGATCACCCTGCCAGCGGTCATTGCCGACCTTTGACACTCTGCTGACGCCCCGCCAGGACGCCCGCCAACACGCGCTGCCGGGACGCCTCGGACGCCTCAGGTGCCGACGAGTGCCTGCACCTCCCACATCAGGGCGTCGAGCTCCGCGCCGAGGGCACTGTGCGGACGGCCGGTATTGCAGACGGCGCACCAGGCACGCCCGTCGGCCCGGCGGACCAGGACGGACCGGGTGCCCGCGAGCGCGCCCTCGTGCCAGACCGTCCCGGCGCCGTTCACCGCCCAGCCCCGGGCGTACCCGGCCGCGGTCGCCGAGACCGGGCGGAGGGTGCAGGCGGTGGTCATCGCGGTGAAGGTCTCCGCGCGCAGCAGTGCGGGCCGCCCGGAGCTGCCGTCGAGGGCGGCGAGCAGGCGGAGCACATCGGCGGGGGCCGCCGCCCAGCCGCCGTGCGCGTCCATCCGGTCGAGCCGGAGCCGGTAGGGCGCGTCCGGGCCGACGCCGACGTACACCGCCTCCGGGTCCTGCCGGTCCGCGGCGGTGGCACCGGCCGGCACCGCCCGCCCCGCGCCCGCCGGCCGGAGCAGGAAGCGGTGGACGAACCGGGCGTACGGCAGTCCGGAGACCCGTTCGACGATCCGGCCGAGCAGGCAGTACCCGAAGTTGGAGTAGTCGTGGACGGTGCCGGGCGCGGCTCGCGGCGGGTGGTGGTCCAGCGTCCAGGAGACGAGCGCGTCCAGGTCGAGCGAGGGCTGCGCGAACATCGGGTCGTCGGCGTCGTTCGGCCAGCCGCCGGCCGTGTGCTCCAGCAGGTGCTGTACGCGCAGCGCCCGCAGCGCGGCGCCGTAGGGGCGTGTCCCGTAACGGGTGCCGAGCAGTGTGCCCGGGCCGAACACCCGGTCCGTGAGGGCGAGTCGGCCCCGGTCGGCGAGCAGGTGGACGGCGGCGGAGGTGATCGGCTTGCTGACGCTCGCCAGCCGGAAGCGGTGCGCGGGGGTGGCGATCTCCCGGGTGGCCGGGTTGGCGTGGCCGAAGGCGCGCGCCGTCCGGACCCGGCCGCCGTCCGCGACGGCGAAGGACAGGGCGGGCACCGCCCAGGTCCGCAGGAAGGGCGCGACGAGGGCCGCGACCGGGTCGCCGGGGCCGTTCGGCGGGGCGGACTCCCAGATCGCGGTGCATCCCGCGGCGGTGCCGTCGGAGAAGCCGCAGAGGTCGACCAGACGGTGCCCGGCGGCCCGGTGCCGCGCCGCCCGGCGGTGGTGGTCGTGCAGCGGGAGCCCCTGTCCACCGGTCTGCGGCAGGCCCGGCGACCGTTCCCAGATGCCGGTGAAGCGGATCCGGCCGCCGTCGGGGTGCCCGAGCGAGCGGACGAGCCGGTGGCCGGCGGCGGCCAGCCGCTCGCACTCCCGCCGGAAGGCCTCGGCCGGGAGCCCGTGCCGCGCCGTCCAGGCGGGCCCGGCCGTCCGGTCCCAGACGCAGGCGAAGCGCTCGCCGTCCGTGTCCTGGTAGGGGGAGACGCAGCGCAGCCGGTGGCCGCCGCGGGAGAGGCGGTCGTACAGCGCGCGGTACTCGGCCGGGCGGAGGTCGTGCCGGGCGGTCCACTCGGGCCCGTCCTCCTGCTCCCAGACCGCGCCGAACAGCGGGCCGCCCCGCGCGGCGACCACCGACAGGTCGACCGGGCGGAACCCCGCGCGGGCCAGTTCGGCGAGGGCGGCCCCGAACGCCGCCGCGCCGAGGCCGTGCCGGGCCTGCCGGGCGGGGCCGGGCCGGTCCGTCCACAGACTGGTGTACCGGGGCTCGCCGGCGATCGCGTGGCCCGAGATCCGCACCGGCCGGTGGCCGAGCGCGGCGAGGCGTTCGGACTCGGCGCAGTGGTCCGCGGTGTCGAGCCCGTAGCGGGCCTCCCAGCCGGTCACCGGAGTACGGTCCGCGACGGTCGGCGGGCCGGCGGGCCGGTCAGGGCCGGCGGGCGCGGTGGCCGGCGAGCAGGGCGGTGCCGGCCACCGCCGCGACCGCGCCGGCGGCCATCAGCCCGCGCGAGGACCGCCAGGAGAGCACCGACCAGCAGGACTGGGCGGAGAGCAGCGAGCCGGTGCTCAGCCAGGATCCGGCCGAGATCAGTGACAGCGCCGAGCCGATCGAGCCGACCGACAGCACGCTGCCGACCGAGCCGATGGAGAGCACCGAGCCGACGGACCCGACGGAGAGCGCCGAGCCGACCGAGGCGATCGACAGCACCGAGTCCTGGGACCAGAGCGAGAGCGGCGAGTCCGCCCGAGCGGGCGTGCGAGCGAGCATGGGCCGATCGTAGTCCGGGGAGCGCCGCCGGGGCGGCGGAACGCGGCGGCCGGCGCGACACGTACCGAACATGTTCGTCACGGCCTTGTTCGTCACGAACATGTTCGTTACGGTGGAGCCATGACCGAACACCCCGACGCCCCGCGGAGCCGCCGCGAACGCCCGGCCAAGCCCGCCCTGAGCCGGAACGGGATCGTCGCCACCGCCGTCGCGCTGATGCGCTCCGAGGGCCTCCAGCGGGTCACCATGCGCCGCCTGGCGCAGGAGCTCGACACCGGGCCCGCCTCGCTGTACGTGTACGTGCGCAACACCGCCGAGCTGCACGCCGCCGTCCTGGACGACCTGCTCGGCTCGGTCGACCTGACCCCGGTCACCACCCCCGGCGACTGGCAGGACCGGCTGATCCGGATCCTCGGCTCGTACGGCGACGTGCTCTTCGAGCATCCCGGCCTCGCCCAGTCCGCCCTGGTCGCCCGCCCCTCCGGCGAGCGCTACCTCGACCTCGTGGAGGCGGTGCTCGCCCTGCTCGCCGAAGGCGGCGTCCCCGGCGACCGGGCGGCCTGGGCGCTCGACCTGCTGCTGCAGTTCGCCACCGCCACCGCGGCCGAACACGCCCCCCGCGCGGGCGCCGGGAGCGACGAGAGCGACCGCGCCGAGGAGTGGGACGCCCTCGCGGCCGTCCTGCGCGGCACCGCCGCCGACACCCACCCGCACGTCGCCGCCCTCGGCGCCGACCTGCTCGCCGGCTCCGGCGAGCAACGCCTCGACTGGGGCTTCCGCGTCCTGCTCAACGGGGTCCTGCACACCCCGCGCTGAGCCGCCGACCGACCGACAGGAGTACCGACATGACCACCGCCACCACCCACCACCACCCGATCACCGTCGTCGGCGCCGGCCTCGGCGGCCTCACCCTCGCCCGCATCCTGCACGTCCACGGCATCGAGGCCGTCGTCCTCGACCTGGACGCCTCGCCCACCGCCCGCCACCAGGGCGGCATGCTCGACCTGCACGAGGACTCCGCCCAGCTCGCGCTGCGCGCCGCCGGCCTGTACGAGGAATTCCTCGCGATCATCCACCCCGGCGGCCAGGCGATGCGCATCATCGACCGGGACGGCACCGTGCTGCTGGCCGACGAGGACGGCGACAGCGGCGGCCGGCCCGAGGTCAACCGCAACGACCTGCGGCGCATCCTGCTCGACTCGCTGCCCGCAGGCACCGTCCGCTGGGGCGCCAAGGTCACCGCGGCCCGGCCCCTCGGCGGCGGCCGCCACGAACTCCGGCTCGCCGACGGCACCACCCTCACCACGGACCTGCTGGTCGGCGCCGACGGCGCCTGGTCCAGGATCCGCCCGCTGCTGTCCGATGCCGTCCCCGCCTACACCGGAGTCTCCTTCGTCGAGGCGGACCTGCGGGACGCCGCCGTCCGGCACCCAGCCACCGCCGAACTCGCGGGCGGCGGCATGATGTTCGCGCTCGGCGACAACTGCGGCATCCTCAGCCACCGGGAGACCGACGGCACCCTGCACGCCTACGTCGCCCTGCGGGTGCCCGAGGACTGGGCCGCCGGCGTCGACTTCACCGACACCGAGGCCGCCCGGGCCGAGGTCCTCCAGCACTTCGAGGGCTGGGACGACCGGCTGCGGGCCATGCTCGCCGACGCCCGGGGCGCGCTGGTTCCGCGACCGATCCACGCCCTGCCGGTCGGCCACAGCTGGCAGCGCACCGCCGGCGTCACCCTGCTCGGGGACGCCGCCCACCTGATGTCCCCGTTCGCCGGCGAGGGCGCCAACCTGGCCATGCTGGACGCCGCCGAACTCGCCGCCGCGATCGCGGCCCGCCCCGGAGACACCGAGGCCGCCCTCGCGCAGTACGAGAAGGCGCTCTTCCCGCGCAGCGAGGCCTCCGCCGCCGAGTCCGCCGGCAACCTCGACCTCTGCTTCGACGAGAACGCGCCGCACGGCCTGATCGAACGGATGGCCGCGTACCAGGCCTCCGCCTGAGGCCGGGCGGACGAACCGGTCCCGACGTCGCTACGGGGTGTCCGGTGCGGGCAGGCGGAGGACCTGGCCGGGGACGATCAGGTCGGGGTCGTCGCCGAGGAGGTCGCGGTTGAGGCCGTGGACGGCCTGCCAGCCGCCGGTGATGCCGTGGGCCTCGGCGATGCCGGCCAGGTCCTCGCCCTCCTGGACCGTCCACTGCACTGCGGCCTCCGGTTCGGCGGCCTCCGGTTCGGCGGCCTCCGGCTCCACGGCAGGCGACGGAGCCGGCGCGGGGGAGGGGGCGGCGGCCCGTGCCGCTCCGCGGGCGCCGCAGACCGGCCACGGCCGCAGCCCGCGGTGGGCGGCCAGCCGTTCGGCGACGGCGATCTGCTGTTCGCGGGTGGCGAGGTCCGCGCGCGGAGCGAACGCCGTCCCACCGTTCGCCTGCCAGGTCGCGCGGTCGAACTGGAGCCCGCCGAAGTAGCCGTTGCCGGACGCGACGTGCCAGCGGCCGCCGCTCTCGCAGGCCGCGATCCGGTCCCAGTCGATGCCCCCGCTGCGGGCGGCGGCCGCCGCCTCCGCGGGGCGGACCCCCTCGGTGCAGGCCCAGACGCCGGCCGCGCCCAGCACGGCCAGGAGCAGGTGCAGTGCGCGGCGGGGCGGTAACTCGGGTACGGCACGGGACACTCCGGAACTCGGCGACAGGGCGGCGGCGCCCGCGGGCGCCGCCCTCCCACCGAGACACACCGCACGCCCCGATCCGCGGCCGACACGGCGGAGACCTCACCCGCCCGGCCCCGCCGCGACCCCCGCCCGGCCCACGGCGACCCCCCGTCCGGCCCACCCCGCCGCCCGTCGGGCCGCCGCTCCGCTCCCGACGGCACCACGGACCCCATCGGCACCCCCCGCCCACAGGCCGGGGTGCACGGGCGTTTACCCTGGACCGGTGAACACCTGTGCACCCCTCCCCGGCAGCCGGCACGGAGCGCCATGACCGACACCGAAGCGCCCGGCGCCGAGCCCTCCGCACCCCCGTTCCTCGTCGGCATCCTCGCCTTCTGCGGCGTGGTGGTCGCCGTCATGCAGACCCTGGTGGTGCCGCTGCTGCCGCACGTGCCGCAGCTCACCGGCAGCACCCCGACGGCCGCGAGCTGGCTGGTCACCGTCACCCTGCTCACCGGCGCGGTCTGCACGCCGCTGCTCGGCCGGATCGGCGACATGTACGGCAAGCGCCGGGTGCTGCTCGCCTCGCTGGGCGTGCTCGTCCTCGGCTCGGTGCTGTGCGCGGCGAGCTCCCACATCGGGGTGCTGATCGCCGGCCGTGCCCTGCAGGGCGCCGCGCTGGCCGTGGTGCCGCTCGGCATCAGCATCATGCGCGACGAACTGCCGCCCGCCCGGGTGCTGCCGTCGGTCGCACTGATGAGCTCCACGCTCGGCATCGGCGCCGCGATCGGCCTGCCGGCCGCCGCCCTGGTCGTCGAGCACGCCGACTGGCACGCCATGTTCTGGGTGTCGGCCGGCCTCGGCCTGCTCGACATGGCCCTGGTGCTGTGGAAGGTCCCGGAGTCCCCGCTGCGCACCAAGGGCCGGTTCGACGCGCTCGGCGCGCTCGGTCTGTCCGCCGTCCTGGTGAGCCTGCTGCTCGCCGTGACCCAGGGCGCCCAGTGGGGCTGGACCTCCGGCCGCACCCTCGGCCTGATCGCCACTGCCGTCGTGCTGGCCCCGCTCTGGGCCCGGTACGAGCTGCGCCACCCCACCCCGGTCGTCGACGTACGGGTCTCGGCCCGCCCCGCGGTGCTGCTGGCCAATGTGGCCGCCCTGCTGATCGGCTTCGCCTTCTACGCGAACTCGCTGGTCACCGCACAGATGGTGCAGGAGCCGAAGAGCACCGGCTACGGCCTGGGCGCGTCCATCGTGGTCAGCGGCCTGTGCCTGCTGCCCGGCGGCCTGTCGATGGTCGCGCTCTCCCCGGTCTCGGCCCGGATGTCCGCGGCCTTCGGGCCGAAGGTGACGCTGGCGGTGGCGGCAGGCGTGATGGCGGTCGGGTACGTCGTCCGGTTCTTCACCAGCCACCAGCTGTGGATGATCATCGCCGGGGCGACCGTGGTCTCAGCCGGCACCGCCATCGCCTACAGCGCCCTGCCGGCCCTGGTGATCCGGGCCGTGCCGGCCGCCGAGACGGGCGCGGCGAACGGCCTCAACACC
>NSGV01000009.1 GCA_002300355.1 Streptomyces sp. TLI_235 | reverse complement strand
CTCCCTTGTGGAGCCGCAGCGCTCCCCGGACGGCTGCACCGGGCGACGCCACGAGCGGAAGGCGAGCCGCCAACGGAGCATCATCACCCGGGCCGGCCTGGGTATTGCGGCAGTCGGCGTGGGGATCGCCCTCCTGCCTGCCTCCTCGGGCGAGGACGGGAAGAGCGGTGACCACGCGCTGCCGGTCCCCAGCGGGCAGCCCCTGGGTCCAGCCCCGACCGACCCCTCGCCCGGCGCTGTCCCCTCGGCCGAGACCGCCTCGGCCTCCGCAGCCCCCACCGACACGGCCGTCGCGGCTCTCAGGATGGCCTCGACCACCAGAGCCCCTGCCCCACAAGCGGTCTTCGCCACCACCGCCCGCACGGCTGCCCCTTCCACGCCGACGCCGCCACCGACACCGGCCGCTGCGACCATGCCCCGAACGCTCCGGCCCGGTGACACGGGGACGGATGTGATGGCGATGCAACAGCTGTTGTCACCGTCTCCTGCGGGCTCGACAAGTCCCTCGTCACTGGCACCTTCGACGACTCGACCGTGAACGCGGTCACCCGGTACCAGCGCCGACGTCACATCAAGGGCGAGAGCGGCGTGTACGGTCCGAAGACGAGGGCCGCCCTGCAGGCCGAGGCGCAGGGTCAGGAGTGCTGAGGTCGCCGATCCCTCCGCTCACAGCCCGCGAGACGTGTGAACGCGCTTCAAGAAGTATGGAGAGACGGACCTGGTGTCAGGGCGGCCGCGGCAGGGAGGATCCGACGCTGAAAGCCATCCACCGCGCGCGGAGCAGGTCGGACGAAGACGGATCCCGCGCAGCGCACCGCCCACGAGGGCACCCGGCGTCCAGCGCGCCTCTGCCCTGCTGCTCGCGGATCCGATCACCGTCGAGACGTGGGTGAGTCACCCGATCGGACCGCACGGCGGGCTCGGCCTGAGCGCGTTCTCCTACACGCTGCTGCCGGTGCTCGCCGGCTTTCTCGGTGGTAACGCCATCGGCAACGGAGCCGACGTCGCGCTCGGCTGCACCGGCGATGAACCGGGCCCCTGACATACCCGGCGGCGTGCCGTGCCGGTCACCCGGCGCCGGACCTTGGGTGGTCAAGCCGGTGAGGACCACCGGGATCTTGCGGGTCACCTCGGCCGCCATCATGCTGGGCGTCACCATCCCCCTGCATGCCCTCCCGTCGTTCTACCGGTTCCTCGGGCACTTGCGAGCCGATGCGGCAGCTCAGCGACAGGGGCAGGGCGATCCTGTCCTTCGACGTCCAGGCGGAGGCCGGCCCGGCCCGCGCCTGGATCATGATGGGGATCGGGACGGCTCTCGCTCTGGTCCTCGGCTACGCGATGACCGGCTACTACGGCTGCAAGGGGCTGCGCCGGCTGGTGGTCGGGGCCTCGGCCCGAGGCCCTTCGGGGGCACGGAGGCTGCGTGCAGCGGAGGTGACGGCGCCGCCGCGCCGCGCCGCACCCGCCGCCTCGCGTGAGTCCCCGCGCCGGCCGCCGACCCGCAGCCGGCCGGGTCCGTCCGGCGGGCCGGGTTGCGGCGGCACCGGGGCAGACCGCAGATTTGGGCAGGGGCCGAGTCGCCGGAGGGAAGGCCCCGTGAGTTCGCAGCCGCCGTCAGGATCGTCCGAGCCGTCCGGCCCGCCCACCGGGCCGCTGTCGGGTCCCGGGGAGGGCGGGCCGCCGACGTCCGGGCCTGGGCCCAGGCCGCCGTCCGGGCCGGGCTCGTACCCGCCCGGGCCGCCGGAGCCGCCGACCATCGGGGGCGGCCGGCCTCCCGGGCCGCCCGAGGAGCCGCCGCGGACGGCGGTCGGCGGCTCCGGCGGCGAGCCGGGGCCGCCCTGGTGGCGAAAGCCCCGCTACATCGCCCTGCTGGCCGGGCTCGTGGTGGCGGCCATCGCCGTCGGCGTCGCGGTCGCCACCCAGGGGTCCGACGGCAACGTCGAGGTGCCGCCGACGGCCTCGTCCTCGCCGGCCTCCCCTGCCGAGTCCGAGACCCCGCCGTCAACCCCGGCCCCGACCCCGAGGCCCACCGGCCACACGACCCCGGCCCCGACGCCCACGCGCTACACGACCCCGACGCCCACGCCCACCCGCTCCTCCTCGCCGAGGACCTCTCCGCCGACCTCGCCGCCGCCCCGGGTGACCACCTCGAATCCCGGCGCCACGCCGAGTTACTGAGAGTGCTGTCCTCAGGGGCGCGTGGGACACCGCGGCAGCCACGGCTGGGGGAACCGCGCGGGGCGACGCGGCCGACGCGGCGCCCCTGCCCCCGGTGCGCGCAGCACCCTCGCCTGCGGCAGGTTTGACCTGGATGGACCGCGTCGGTGGACTCCACCGTGAGCCGGGCCCGTCAGCATGCTGCCGTCGCCCGCAAAAGGTGACAGGGGCCGGGGCGAGCCGGAAGACCACGCCATCGGTGCTCACGCGGAGGCCTGAGCACCAAGGTCCACCTGGCCAGCGATGCCCGGGCCCGCCCCCTGCCCTCGTGGTGACGGCCGGACAGGCCGGCGACGCACCCGCGTTCACGGCCGTCATGGCTGCAATCCGGGTCCCGCGTTCCGGTCCCGGGCGCCCGCGCACCAGGCCCGACACTGTCATCGCGGATCGCGCCCACTCGGCCCGCTCGATCCGCTCGCACCTGTGGGAACGCCATATCCGTGCGGTCATCCCGCAGCCGGTGGACCAGGTCCGCCACCGCAAGCGACGCGGCTCACGCGGAGGCCGGCCACCCGGGTTCGACCCCGAGGCCTACAAGGAACGGAACACCGTCGAGCGGTGCATCAGCCGCCTGAAGCAGTGGCGCGGCCTGGCTATGCGTACCGACAAGCTCGCCATCGCCTACCAGGCCGCACTGCACCTCGCGGCCATCCTCATCCGGCTCCGCGGATGACCAAAGAGACAGGCCTTGGTCACCTCCAACACCCCGGATCGGCAGCCAGCCGCCACAATCAAAATGACGGTCAGTCTCAGCTGCTTCGACCAGTCACCCCGAGGACGATAGGCGCGGCCGTCACCGACTTGCTTCGTCCCGCCGGGTACGACGTCCCCGTGGTACGGGTACTGTTCCGTCAGCGCCGCCAGCAGGAACTCCAGGAAGCCGCCCTCGAACAGATCCCACTCCCGCATCGAGTCGAACTTGGCGGCGACCGGCCACCGGTCCGGGTCCGGGCCCCGCATCAGCCAGAAGAACTGGTCGGAGCTCCAGTTGTTGCCCCACTTCAACAGCCCGCCCTCGGCCGGGCACAGCGGATACGGGCACTCGTCGTAGTCCCCGTCCCGGTATGCCTGGGCCAACATGGCAGAGTATCCGTAGGGATCCGTCGTGTAGTACAGGAATCCCTCGAAGCCGAGCGGCTGCTCCGCCTTGGGGCCGGGGGCTGCTGACGGGGTGTAGATGTGCAGCTCGTCCCTGATGCTGACCATCCCGTACCGGTCGGCAAACGCCCGGTAGTCCGCGGGTAGCTGGAAACCGATCACCTCGGGCCCGAGCTCCCACGGGACCGGCGCCACTCCGCCCGCAGGCGGCGGCCCGATCACCGCGCCGAGCCGGTCCAGCATCTCCTCGACGTTCACGTCCGCTCCCGTCATCCGCCCGTTCTCGGCGGAGGTCAGTTTCCCAGGTTCACGAGTCCGGTCGGGCCGTAGCTCGCGTTGTCCACGACCGTCCATGCGGAGTCCGTGGTCGACCCGGTGGTGGCATCCCATGCGTAGAGCGACATCTCCCATTTGCTCGGAATGGTGCTGCTGGTGCGGTTGTACTGCGGACGCACGTTGTACAGCACATAGCCCCGGTTCATGCCGCTCTCGGCTCTGGTCTCGAAGGTCCGCATGCTGTTGGTGATGGTGCCGCCGGTTGCCTGGTTGGTGTTGGCCCCCCGCTGGAAGCATGGCGTCAGGTTCCGCTCGTCCGCCGTTCCGCCGGCCATGCGCGGCACGGAGTGGCAGCGGGCGAGGTCGGCCGTCGGACTGAATCCAAGGGCGACCACCCGCGCCTGAGCGTCGATCCAGCCCCGGATGTTGCCGGCACTGGTCGCGGACTGCCCCCTCTTGGAGCTGGGCTTCCCTTCGAGACAGGCCTTGACTCCCCGGTTACGGCCCTGAGCGTCCGACGGCAGGTAGTCGACCCATCCTCCGCTGTCCAGGTCCGTGGCCCCCGAACGCTTCAAGTCCTTGCAGGTGGAGACGCTCCGGTTGCCGTTCCCCCCGGGGGCAGGGTTGGCGGGGCCGGGTGCGGTGGCGACGGGCGCCTCCTGGACCGTCGTGACCTCGTCGACGGGGAGTTGCTCGCCATTGCGGTGCACGACCAGCCCGCCGGATTCGAAGACCGCCGGGGCCGGGGCCGGGGCCGGGGCAGCGGTGGTGGTGGCCGGTGCCTGCACCCGTAACGCCGTGTAGTGCCCGTTGGGCTTGCGGACCAGCCCGTCGTAGCTCATGGACGGGCTGCCGAGGGTGGCTGCCTGCGCGGCGGAGAGCCGCCGGACGGCGTCGGGCGTCAGGTACGCCGTGCCCGGGCGCGTGTCGACGGTGGTGCCGTGCTGCTGCCTCGCGTACTGCGTCAGCGCGGCGGCCCGGGGCCGGCGGTAGGGGCTGTCGCCGGTGTCCTCCTCCTGGCCGACGGACCGGTTGCCGGCTTGCGGAGCCGGAGCAGGCGCGTCGCCGCCCTGGTCCATGGCGGCCGCCGGGTTCGGCGGAACGGAGGCGAAGCTCTGGATCACCTGCGCCATCTGCCCGAGCAGTTGCTGGCTTCGGGCCTGGAGCTGCTGTGCCTTCGTCTTGAGGTCGGAGGACTTCGTGTCATTGGCCTTGGAGGCGGCGTCGAGCTGGGAGGACCGGGCGTCGACCTGCGAGGCCTCCTGCCGGATCTGGCTCTCCTCGCCCTGGATCTTGTCCTCCACGGCGTTTTCCTGGTTCTTCTGGGCCTCCAGTCGGCGCGCCTCGGCATCGAAGGCGGCGGCCGCACTCGCCTCCGCAGGCATCTGGAACGTGTGCGGCTTGGCGTTGTGGGCAGCGATCTCGCCGTCCAGGGCCTTCGCGCGCTCGTTGTGGCCGCTGATCTCCTGGTTCACCGCGGCGACCCTGGCGTTGAGCGCCGCCTTGCTGTCGCGAATGGCGGCGGACTCCTTGGTGATCCGCTCCGCCTCGGCGACCACGGCCTTCTCCTGCTGCGCCATCTCCGCGGCCTGCCGGTTCGCCTGGTCGATCTCCACCAGGAGGGTCGCCAGGGCGGTCTCGAAGCCCCGGGGTGCCACCAGCGGCGCGGGGGCGAGCGTGCCAGCCTGCGCCGTGACCGCCGCAGCGCCGGTCGCCGCGATCGTCTGCGCTCCCGCGGCGACGATCGGCGCCAGGAGCGCCATCAGCACGAGGTGGAGGATGCGGGGCACCGTCCGCCGGCGGCGCGCGGCCGTCCTGCGCGAGGGCTCGGTCATCCGGTCACCTTGCCGGTGAGCTCGTCGGCGATCATGGAGACGGTGGGCTCGCCGTCGCCGGCCTGGCAGACGGAGGCCTGTATCAGGCTTGCGCCCTTCACCCGTGCCTGGTGGTAGCAGGCCCAGTTCACGGTGTCGCCCTGCGTCGCGGTCCACGCCACCGCCACCTCGGTGGCGGGGTGCGCCGTGTAGGCCCACTTCGACGCACGTCCGGCCTGGTCGGTGAGTGTTGAGGACGGGCACTTGGTGAGGCCGTCGGTGAGCGTGCGGAAGGCCGCGCCCGCCTTCTTGCTGTCCGGGAACACGCCGATCACCTGGTTCACGGTGTAGCTGCCCGAGCCTCCGGCGTCCTGGTAGGTCGCCGACAGGAACGCCTTCCACGCCTGCCCGTAGACCGACTGCGTCGTCGGTCCGGCGGCGACAGCGCATTCCGACGGGGTCGCGGTGAGCGGGGCGTGCGGCCGGTTCGACTGGGGCCCGGCCACCACCGTCGTCCCGACCAGTTTGCTGACGCCGTCAGCGCTGATCAGGTCCGCCTGGACGGTCCCCTCGGCGATGTGCGGCGGAAGGCCCGTCGGCTGTTGCGGCCAGAACCACCACCCGACGCCGGCCAGCAGAAGGCAGGGGACCACCGCGGCCACCAGCAGCCGCCAGTGGCGCAGCACCCCGGTTCCCCGGCGCGTTGCCCGCACCCCGGACGGCGCCGCAGCCGGCGGCGTGGCGGGCGGCGTGGCGGGCACAGGCCCGCTCGGGGCCGGTGCCGCCGCGCCGCCGCTACGGCCGAGCTGGGGCGGCACCGCGCGTGGCGTCTGCTGCCAGGTGGGCGGTGCCGGTGCGGCCGGGTCCTGGTTCCAGTAATGCTTCGTCATGACGTCCTCCTCATGCGGGTGTTCGGGTCAGCGCCGTTCATCGGTTGCACGCGACGGCGAGGACGAACAGCAGGAACAGCACGGCGAGGAAGCCGAGGCAGCCGATGCCCCCCTCCGGGTTCTTGGTGTTGGCCTCGACCGTTCCGCCGGGGCGCAGGCCGGGGTGGCGGTCGGTGTAATGCGCGATCTGTGCCCGCTCGCCCTGGGACTCGGTGCCCCAGGGGGTCTTGAGGCCGCACTCGCCGCACCGGTAGCGGTATGCCATGTCGGATCCTTGGACTTCGTTGGTGGGACGGTGGGTCGGTCGCCGCGCGGCGGGGTCAGCGCCGGCGCCAGCAGACGGTGTAGCCGAGGTCGGGGAACTCGTTGGATCGCCAGTAGGTGGAGCCGTCGTGGCCGCAGAACGCGGGATTGTTCGGCGTGCTGGTGCGTCCGGTGACGTAGACGTTGGAGCGGTCGCAGCTGCCGACGTTGGTGAAGGTGGAGCCCGACTTGAGCAGACATTCGCGGACGGTGGCGTAGCCCGCGTCGTCGGGGAACACCATGGACAGGCATTGCAGGACGTCGCGGTCGGCGCCCTTGGGGCCGGAGACGGTCCGCCACTGGTTGTAGTGGGGCCAGCTGTCGCACTTGGAGTGGTCGCTGGTGCCGCTGTAGACGGCGAGGACCTTGAAGGCGCCGGTCCGGCAGGACAGCACCGACCACTGGCCCGCGCCGGACGGCCCGAAGACGCAGTCGCCCTGCCGGGCGTGGTAAGAGTCCCCGCCGGGGCTCTGGTAGCTGAGGCACAGGACCCGCGAGTAGCGCTTGGAGCTGACGCTCTCGTCGTTGCCGGGCACGTTGGCGCAGCCGTCCAGGTCGGTGCTGCCCTCGTTGATCCGGACGACCTTGAACGTCCCGGTGGTGCAGGTGGTCGGGGTGAGGTCGGCGTGGTCGCTGGTGCCGGTGTCGTGGAAGCAGTCGCCGACGGCTGCGGTGGCGATCGGATCGGTCGGACTCGGGCTCGGGGTGGGCGTGGGGGTTGGGGTTTTCGGGCGGGTGCTGGTGACGACCGGATCGGGCCCCGGGATCCGGATCGGGCTGCCAGTGGGACGCGGCGGGTGACTGGCCGTCAGCGGGTGGCTGTCGGCGGCCGAGCGGGTGTCGGCCGGGTGGGAGTCGCCGCGGTGGACCGCCACCAGCACCAGGGCCGCGACGGCGGCCAAGGCGACGAGCACCTTGCCAACGTGGGCCGCCGCGCTGCCCGCTCCCGTGCCGGGGGTGGTTGCCGAACCTGCCGACCCTGCCCCGCTGTTGACGCGCGGTCGCGGGGCGGCCGGCCCGGTCGGCGGCTTCGGCTTCGATCCCCCGGCGGCTTTCGGCCCGCGGCCGGGTTTCAGGCTGCCGGACGCCGAGGCCAGTTGCTCGGCCCAGGCGGCGGGCGCCGGCCGGGCGGCCGGGTCCGTTCCGAGCGAGGCGCGGGCCAGGGCGCCGAGGGCCGGGTCGATCGTCGCCAGCGCGGCCGGGTCGGTCGTGCTCTGGTCGCGGGCGAAGAGGCGGACGGCGAGCAGGGCGAGCTTGTAGGTGTCGCTGTGCCGTGTCGCCCGTTCCTCGCCCGCGGGGACGTGCCAGTCCGGGGTCTCGGCCTGCGGCAGCACCGTCGCAAGGTCGGTGCGGGCCGCGTCGCAGTCGATGAGGAAGCACTCGGGCCGCGGTGCGAGGGTGAAGAGCAGGTTCTTCGGCGAGAGGTCGCCGACGGCGACGCCGAAGCGGTGCAGCCGGTCGAGGGTGGTCGCCAGGTCGGCGAGCAGCAGCAGCCGGCCCCGGTCGGTGACGGTCAGCCCGATCCCGGTGACGTAGGCATCATCGTTGAGGAGGTACTCCAGGGTGGCGAGCCGGGGCAGGCCCTGGTTGCCGGCCGCCAGGGTCCGGAGCGTGAAGTGGAAGCGGTCGGGGACGGCGCGCATCAGGAACCCGCACGTCTGTCCGCCGCGCCGGACCACGGCGGCCGGCCAGGCGGTCTTCTCGCACAGCCAGCGCCCCTGTTCGCCGGTCAGCCGCCCGGGCAGCGCGACTGCGGCTGCCAGCGCGGCGGCGTCCACCTGCGGCAGCACCGCGGGGGCGTACTCCTTGTAGACGACCTCCCAACCGCCGTCGGCCGCCAACTCGTTGATGCGCTTGTTGCACACCCGGTGGACCGATCCCTGGCCTCCCCGGCCGAGTTCCCCGCCCAGGGCGAGCGTGGCGAACTCGACCGGGGCGGCCGGCCCCGCGCTCACCTGTGTCCCTCGGCCCGGGGCCAGATCGCCAGCAGGGTGCGGTCGTCGTCGAAGGTCTCCCGGGTGAAGTCCAGCACGTGACCGAGCCACAATGGCGGCGGCGGCGAGGCGAGTTGACTGGCGAACAGCTCCCCGACCCGGCCGTCGCCCTCGCCGAGCGGATCGCCGAACCCGTCCGTGCCGACCAGTAGCACCCACGGTTCGGCCAGCCGTCCGACGGCCGTCTCCGGCCGGTCGGGGACCAGGGGAAGCGGGGAGACCTCGTTGCTGACCAGCAGCGTGCCCGGTACGGCCTTGCCGCCGAACAGCGGGTGGTAGCCGCCGCCGGCCCGGTCGAGGAGCCACGCCCCGGAGTCGCCGATCCGGAAGAGTTCGACCTCCAGGGCGTCGCCCGTGGCGCGGACGGCCCCCGCCACCAGGGTGGTCGCGTACAGGCGAGCCACCTCGGCCGCCTGCGGTGCGGGGACGCCGAGCCGCCACCGAGCCAACTCCCGCAGCCGTTCCGCAGCGTGGGCCGCGACGTCGGCGCCGTCGAGCCGGTCCGGGCTCCGGTCGAGCAAGTGCAGGATGCGTTCGACGGCGGCCCGGCACGCCTCGACGGCGCCCTGGTGGGACTCGGCGGCGCTGGACACGCCGTCGGCGACCGCGAAGACGATGTTGCCGGTGGCCTCGTGCACGGCGGCGCGCGCCGCGTCCTGGCGGGGCTGACGGTAGTAGCGGTGCTTGGCACCGCGGACGGAGGCGAACCGCAGGGTGAGCCGGTCGGTGGACCAGCCCTCGCACTCGCTGTCCGGGAAGTCGAAGGCGTACTGGCTGGGCGGCCGGGCCTCGAACTCCAGGCCCGGCACGTCCACGGTGATCCGCTGCCACGGCGCCGGGTCCGTCCCGGCCGCCGGGGGCGGCCCGGCGGGCCTCGGAGGCGCCGTCGGCGGCGCGGGGTCCGGGTCGCCCCGGCGGGCGGGCGTCACCGGCCGACCTCGTCGATGGCCATGGTGAACTGGTCGGGCCGGTTCACCACCAACTGCGGGTTGGCCGAGTTCAGGGCGTGTCCGGAGGCCACCAGGCTCATGGTCAGCGAGTGGAAGAACTCCGAGATCGCCCGGCCGACGTCGGTGCCGGACTTGGCGAGGAAGGCGAACTCCGGGCGGGTCGCGACGTCGACCATGGTCTGCGCCCGGGCGTCGCCGAGACCGCAGGCGATGATGTTCGGCGCGGTCGGTGTGCGGTCCCGGTCGGTCAGCTCCGCGTGCGGCGCGTGCCAGGACGAGCCGTCGGTGGGCTGGCCGTCGCTGAGCAGGAAGACCACCGGGCGGTGCACCCGGTAGCCCTCGCCGCGCAGCCACTTCACGTCGCTCGGGATCCGCTGCAGCAGGTCCTCGAAGACGGCCCGGTAGTTGGTCACCCCGCGGATCACCAGCCGGGGCACCGTGGTCTCGGTGCGCATGTCCGCCACCGCGAGCCGGACCTGGACGTCGTCGGAGAAACCCAGCACGGCCAGCCGGAGCTTGGCCGCGACCATCGGCTCCGCCCGCAGTCCCTCGCACAGCGACGCCACCCCGTCCCCCAGCTCCCGCTGGTACGGGGCCATCGATCCCGACTCGTCGGCCACCACGTAGGCCGGCAGCAGGACGCCCTTCGCCTCCGCCATCGCAAACACCGCCTCCCTCAAGTTCACGTACTGGTGTCGCGGACGGGGCGGCCCGGGCCACGCAACGGGGTGCGCCGGGGGCCGCGGAACCGCTGTCCGCACCGCCGATGCTGGCGCCGCGTCAGGCAAGTGCACAGGTCACAGCGCCGGTCATATGTGACCGCTCGTCAGCGGTAGGCTCGCCCCTGTTTCGAATCCTCGGGGAAGGGCGGGTCGTGGCGGAGACGCTCGGAGCACTGGTGCGGCAGTTACGGAAGCAGGCCGGTCTGACGCAGTTCCAGCTCGCCGAGCGGGCCGGGCTCGGCGAGAGCACCGTCCGCCGAATCGAGACCGACCGGCCCTTCGACCACCGGCTCGGCACCATCAACCGCATCGCGGACGCGCTCGACGCCGGCCCCGAGGACCGCCGGCGGCTGAGCGCCCTCGGCGGCGGCACCGGCCCGGCCGCGCCGGAAGCCCCAACGCCCCGGCCGGAACCACTGCCACCGCCCCGTGACCATGGCCCGCTCGCCGACGCCGCAGAGGAGTTGGCCCGCGAGAGCCGGCAGCGCTGGCGCCGCGAGGAGGCCCAGCACCGGGTGCACCACCCGTTCGCGCTGCCGGTGCGCTGGCAGCAGGTGCCGGCGGGGGTGGCCGACCAGTCGGCGAACGCCCTCCTGCTGGCCCCCGGTGAGGCCCGTGCCGAACCGGACCTCAGTGGCGACCTGCGGCGGGTCGCCGAGATCTACCAGCGCATACCATCCGGCCGGCTGGTGGTCCTCGGCCGGGCCGGATCGGGCAAGTCGATCTTGGCGGTCCGGTTCGCCCTCGACCTGCTGGACGCCCGCACCCGCAACGAACGGGTACCGGTGATCTTCAGCCTCGGTGCCTGGGACCCGACCGCCGTGACCCTGCGCGACTGGCTGATCGGCCGGCTGCTGCGCGACTACCCGCACCTGGCCCGCCGGGTCCCCAGCGGTAAGTCGCTGGCCGCGGACCTGCTCGACGACGACCTCGTTCTTCCCGTCCTCGACGGATTCGACGAACTCGCCGAAGGCCTGCGCGCCCCGGCCCTCGAAGCACTCAACCTCACCCGGCTGCGGCTCGTCCTGACCAGCCGGCACGCCGAGTTCACCGCCGCCGTCCGGAAGGCCCACGCCCCACTGGCCGCCGCCGTCGTCCTGGAACTGCGCGACCTCGACCTCGACGACCTGCGCGGCTACCTGCCCCGGACCGACCAGCCCTTCCCCGGGCCCGCCGACACCGACGGGCAGGGCGCGACCTGGGAGGCCGTCCTCGACCCCGCCCGGACGGCGGAGAGCGCCGGCCGCGCCAACCTCGCGGCCGCGCTGCGCACCCCGCTGATGATCGCCCTCGCCCGCACCATGTACAGCGACCACCCCGAACGGCGGCCGGGCGAACTCCTGGACACCGCCCGCTTCCCCGGCCCCGAGGCGATCGAGGAGCACCTGCTGGCGGGGTTCGTCCCCGCCGTCTACCGCCCCCGTCCCACCGAACAGCTCGACACCGCCCACCGCCGGCCCGGATCGTGGGACGCGGAACGCGCCGAACGCTGGCTCGGACACCTCGCCGACCACCTGACCCGGCTCGGCCGCGAACGGCAGGACCTCACCTGGTGGGAGGTCGGCACCGGCATGAGCCGCCTCTCGCGCACCGTGATCATCGCCGTGCTGGCCGGCGTCGCCTTCGGCGTCACCACCGCGATCGGCAACCTCCCCGTCGACCTGGTCGCCACCGCGCACAGCTTCCGGTTCGCCGTCGTCCGCGGCCTGCTGGTCGGCGTCCTGCACGGCCTCGCCGCCGGCACGCTCTTCGGGCTCGTCTACTGGCACGCCTCCGCCCGCACCGCCCTCAGACCCTCGCCGGTCCGCATGCGGCTCAGCACCGGCACCCCGATGACCCGCCGCAACGCCCGCACCCGGTTCCTGATCGGCCTGTGCGGTGGAGCAGCCGGAATGGCGCTGCTTGTCCTGGTCGACGAAGGCCTGGTCGCCCCGATCGGACTCGCCGACGGACAGGGCGCCGGCGCCGCCGCCGGGCTGCTGTTCATTCCGCCGATCGCCCTCGCGACCGGGCTGGTCTTCGGCCTGATCGCCCTGTTCGAGGCCCCGGTCCGCACCGAATCCGTCGTCAGCCCCGCCGACCTGCTGCACATCGACCGCCGCAACGTCGCCTACCACCTGCTCACCTGGGCGCTCGTCCTCGGTATCGGCGTCGGCCTGCTCAACGGCATCGTGTACGGGCCGCTGCGCGGCTTCGAGGTCGGCCTCGTGTTCGGACTGGAGGCCGCGTTCGGCGCCGGGCTCGGCTACGGACTCAGCCTGACCGCCTGGGGCCAGTGGGTGGCACTGGCCCGCATCTGGCTGCCGCTCACGGGGCAACTGCCCTGGGCGCTGATCGCCTTCCTGGACGACGCCCACCAGCGCGGCGTGCTCCGCCAGGTCGGCGCGGTCTACCAGTTCCGCCACGCCTGGATCCAGAGCCACCTGAGCCGCAGCCACCAGCAGCGCCACGGCCGCCGACAGCGCCGGCGCGACTACCCGACGGAAGGGGCACGATGAGCGCCGAATCCCGTACGCACCGCCCGAGCAGGCGCACCCGGCGCGCGGCCGTCGCCGGGGTCGCCACCGCCCTCGTCGGCGCTCTCGCCACCGCCCCCGCGGCCGCCCGGCCCGCCGCCCCCACCCTGCACTACACCTGCGTCTTCCCGACCATCGGCGGACAAGCCATCACCGCCAGGATCTCCGCGGACATCCCGGCCTTCCTGCCGGCCGGCGAGTCCAGCCCGGCCTTCGCCATCCGGGCGGCCGCCACCGTCGAGGCCTCCTTCACCCTCGGCCTGCGCTACGTCCTCGGGGTACGCACCATCGAAGGCTCGGTCGACGCCGAGACCCGTGTCCTCGCCCCGCAGGGCGAGACCGCTGTCCCCGTCCACCTCGCCATCACCCGCACTCCCGTCCCCGCCTCCGGCGCCTTCGAGATCCCGGCCACCGGCAACGCGCCCCGGCTCTCCTTCACCCGCCCCGGCACCGGGCGGGTGACCGCCGGCAACTTCACCCTCCACCTCGTGCCCAAGGACGCCGACGGCAACCTGGCCGGGCCCGGCCGGGTCGACGTCCCCTGCACCCTGAACGCCGGCCAGGACAACACCGTCGCCCCCTTCGAGGTCACCCCCGCGAAAGCATCCCCCACCCCGTCCCCCACCGCTCCTTCGTCCGCCCCGGCCCCGTCTTCCGCAAGCCCGGCCACCACCCCGCCGGGAACGGACGCTTCCGCCGTCGCAAGCACCGCCTCCTCCGCCACCACCCCGCCGGCCCCTCCACCGCCGGCGTCCGCCGCCCCGCTGACGCAAACCGCCCAACCCGAGAGCTTCGGCCTGATCACCGCCGCAATCGCCGCAGCCCTCGCCGCTGCCATTGCCGCAGCCGCCGTCCTCCACCGGCGGCGGACGAAGCGCCGGAGAGCATCCGAGCCCTCGTCCTGACCGTCCGTCATCCTGTGCTCGGCGCATGCCCTCGGCGGCCCTCGGCCGAGGGACTGCCCAGCACCGGGATCATCGGTGCACACCCGTCGGGGCGGGCAATGTTCGGCACTGGGCCCGGCGCCGCGAGCCGGGCCCGCGGCGTCCGACAGGGTTGGTCGGATCGGTTGGGTGGGGTCGTCGAGCCAGGCGTGCCAGCCGTCCGGAGTGACGGTCAGTCCGAGACGCTCAACCCCGGGCTCGCCCACGTCGTGCCGCCAGGTGAGGGTGCGCTTGAAGTCGGCCCACAGTCGACGGCCGCCGTACTGGCGGACCGCGTGGATGTCTCGCCGTCGCGGAAGGTCACGGCGGTCCGGGCCGGGGTGATCAGCGAGTACAGCCACAGCGTCTGAGCCGACAGATCAGCCGGGATCGCTCACCTGGCTCGTAGCAGGTCAGAGCGGCGATCGAGACCCGCCGGCGGGAGCGGCCACGCACCCGGACGACGGGTGGGCGGCCGCGGCGTCCCCAGGTGCGGGCGCGCGCCGGTGTCATCGACACCCCGGCCTCGTCCTCGAACACCAGCCAGGCCCCGAGCACCGCCAGCAGGCTTTTACCTGCGGCCACACCTGCTTCTTCCACACCTCGACCGCGCCCTCGTCGCGCTCGATCGCCCGGCGAATCGGCTGCCGGCAGGACCAGCCGCCTCGCCGCAGGAGCTTCCAGACGCCCTGGACGGTGTACGAGACGTGGAACCGGCGGCCGATCACCGTCTTGATCCGCGCCAGACCGCTGGTCCTCCCAGCCGTGCGCCAGCGGGCCCTTCTCCAACTCCCGTTCCAGCTACGCGAACTGCCGCTCGCCCAGCCTCGACGGCGGCTGCGACCCCTTCGACTCCAGGCGCCGCCGAGCCACCGTCCCGCGAGGCCCGGCGCCACCGTTCGACCGACCGCAGCGTGACCCGCAGGTCGCCGGCGTTCATTCCATTGCTGTCCCACGCTCGAACCGCTCAGCGGCATGGTTCTCGTCGAGCTTCGTTCAGGTGGAGGCGCCGGCCAGGCTGAGCCCGGCGAGCATGAGGATCGGTTGGCCCGGGCTGTTGCGGACCGTCACCACGCAGTTGTTGCCGTTGCTGCTGTTGTAGGTCAGGTAGACCGTGCCGCCGAGGTTGAGGTCGCGGTGGTCGACGACGGTGTAGCCCGAACCGCAGACGCCGTTGTAGCCGGCAGCCTGCGCGGCCGTCGGCACCGCCGTCGCGGCGGCGCCCGCCACCAGGGCCAGGGTGCCGAGACGGGCAGCGGCTCGCTTCGTCGACTTGTGCATCGGGTTCACTCCATCCTGCGGGGCTTGTTGCGCGGGTCCTGGCCGTGCTGGCCGTGTCTTGCCGGTCCGGCCGGTTCCGAACGGGGGCGTGCCGGGCCGGGGGAGGCGCGCGGTGCGCACGGGGCGTGGCAGCGGTTCCGGGCCGGTCGTGGTGAGCAGACTGGCAAGAGCCCGTATCGCCGAGTTAACGCGGCCGGCGATCGCCACCGGGTTGCGCCGGCGGGCACCCCTCCTCCGCCCCGCTGCGCCCTTTCGCCCGGAGCAGGTCCGGCCCCGCCGGTCTGCAACCCGCGCCTGCCAGCACGAGCGTGGTGTTCCTGGCGACGGCGGCGAGGCTACGGTTCCGCTACCGAAACGATACGGAGGCCGACGATCATGGCGCGCGTCATGTCCGACCCTTGACGGAAGGTTGAGAAGATGCGCACGATCGCACGACGGATGGCGGTGGCCGCAGCAGCGCTGATCGCGGTGGGCGGCGGCATCACGTTCTCGACGGCCACCCCGGCGGTGGCCGGCGGCTGGGGGTGTTCGGGCAGCGAGGTGAGCGACTCCCCGTTCGCGGTGAAGGCCTACGGTGGTCAGGTGCTGAGCCACGTGCACCTGTTCTGGGACAGCTCGACGGGCCGCAACTGCGCGGTCAACGTCAAGGCCGGAAGCCTGTACGGAACCGCTGGCTTCATCTCGATCCGGCTGATCGAGTGCCGCGAGGACACTCCCGGCAGCAGCTCCGACTGCACCAGCATCGAGAACCGGCCCGACGGAAGCGACAACTACCGCTACTACGCGGGCCCGGTGAGCGTCCCCGGCTCCGGCCACTGCATCTGGGTCGAGGGCATCACCTCGGGCCCCAGTGCCATTGGCTACTACACCAGCCCGACCTTCCACTGCTGAACCGGAGTGCCCGCCCCGGCTCCCGCTCGGTGCGGCAGTCCGCACACGGGACGTCAGCCGCATCTGCACCGTGCGAGTTGCAGCCGCAGCCGTCGTTGACGCACCACGACCTCGCCGGTCCGTTGCCCCGGCCGCCGGTCTGCGGCGGCCGGCTGTCCGCCCGGGCCCCCAATCGCTCAACGCGGAGCACTGCTCGTGGGCGCGGTCACCAGCGCGAGCAGGCCCCACCGGGGCCTCGGGCCGGACGGATCGGGTGGCCGGGGCCGCATCCACCCGATCAGCGAGCGCATGGCTGGGTCCGGGTCGGTCGACCCGTGCTGCGGTCAGACGCCCTTCAGGACACGATCGAGGGCGGAGCGGCCTGCGGGCCCCCAGTTCGGTTTGCCTCCGGGCAGCAGGCCGCGGTCCCCGTTCCGGCCCGTCAGCATCAGGAACAGGCTCTTCATCGCGGCCAGCCCGCGTGCTCGTCGTATCGCTGCCTCGTCCGCCTGGGCGTAGCTGTCGAAGAACCCTGAGGCGCGGCCCGCGGGGAGCAGCAGCCAGGCGGCCGCGAGGTCCCATGCGAGGTCGCCGGCGACGAGAGCGCCGAAGTCGACGACGCCGGCCAATGTGCCGTCGGCGGCGACGACGTTCGCGGGGTGCAGGTCGCCGTGCACCCACACCGATGGGCCCTCCCAGCCCGGGGCCCGAAGCAGATCGCGGACCAGGTCCTCGCTGATCTCGGTCTCGGATTCGATCATGCCGAGTCACAGTACTTGAGGTGGACGGAGGGGCCGCCCCGCTCTTCGGGAGATCCGGCTCCTCGGCCCGTTCTCCTGAGGTCTCGGAAGAAGAACCCGCAGGCGAGCGCTGCAGGAATTGGCTCCAACGCACCCCTGCGGGCCTTCTCGACCGACCGCACACCGCCCGAAGCCGGCTCTGGCCGGACGGGGTTGTCACCTCCGGCTCAAGTGCGCCCCCCGCCGGCCCCGGGCCCAGGGACGAATCCGTCTCCGTCCAGCTGTACAGCAGCCGGTCCCCTCCCGGACGGCTCCGGAAGGGGGCTGGAGGGACCCACCGGGGTCCGCCGGCCTTCTACTGGTTGCCGCCAGCGATCTGCTGCCGCAGGTCCTGCACCTGCGCCACCACATCGGGCTTGACCTTGCGGTCCTCGAGGGTCTGGGCGAGATCGCCCAGCAGCCGGGCTGCCGGCTCGCCCTGGTCCTGCCGGTCGAGCGCGCGGGCGATGCTCTCGATGTTGCGGGTCAGACGGATGTGGCCGAAGGTTTTGGCCGCGTCGGTCAGGTCTCCGTAGGCCTGCTCGGTCCACCTCCGACCCGACTCGGTGTCGTTCTGCGCCTTCTTCAGACGCGGACCTTCCTGAGCGTCACCACCACCCTGCATGACCTTGCCCGGGACGGTCGCCGCCACCGCCAGGCAGGCGGCAGCGTGCCTGGCGACGGCGTGGTCGGGAATCTGGTTCGCGACCTCGTCCAGAACTGCGTTGGCGCCGTCCAGCACCCGGGTGCCGCCCAGTGACATCACCCGTCCAACGGTGTCCGTGCACACGTCGTCCGCCAGCTTCTCCTGGGTGCGGCTGGCCGGGCGATTCACCCGGAGCATGAGCGGCGCGGCCATGACCTGCCCGGTCGGATCACCGGCGACGGACGTCAACGCTCGGCCGGTGGCCGTGCGCAGCGCGGCATAGACGCGGTACGTGCCGGGCTCGGCGATCTGCCAGCCGCCGAGCCCGGAGCTCAGCACGATTTGCTCGTACAGGGCCTCGCCCGGCTCCAGTACCTGTGGTTCGGGGTTCATGCAGTACCGAAGGTATGGCTGGTGAATGCGGGCCTCGGTGTCGCCCTCCCGCTGGATGACGACACCGAGGTCGCCGCTGATCAACTTGTTGCGGTCGACCATCACGCGCTGGGTGGAGATGTTGGCCAGCTTCAGCTCCCCGATGACCGGCTCCAGCATTTCGTAGCGGTACCTGCCGTCCTGGTCCCGATCGCGGTCGTGGCTGACGCGGAGCGACAGCTCCAGCGGGCTCGGGGCGGAGTGCTGTCGCACCTGCTCGAAGGCATGGTGGTCGAACCAAGGGATGTTGCCCATCTCCACGAACCGCTCGGGGGCATGCCGCAGGAAGCGCAACTCGTCCTCGGAGAAGAAGTATCGGAAGTCGGTGAAGAATGCCTGCGCCCCGCCGTTGACCAGGAACGGGTAGTTCATGAAGCTCCGGGACTCGGGCTCGTCCACGAGCGGGATCCACGGAGTTTCCAGCGACTTCTGCCAGGCGTGGGCGAGGTTGAAACAGTGCCCGATCTCGTGCACGGCCGTCCAGAAGCGCATCCGGCGGACGAACGCGTCGGGCGCGGGGTCGTTCGGCGGCGCGTCCGAGATGAAGGAGTCGGAGAAGATCGCGCAGCCCTGCCTCTGGGCGGTGCCGATGTCGTCGAACATGATGCCGCCGAGGCTCTGGCCGATCTCGTGCCGACCTGCGAACAAGGTCCACACCTGCCACTGGGCGACGCCTTGGCCGTCGGGCCCGGGCTTCCACTCGGACCAGTGCTGCTGCATCGCGTCATGCATCTCGATGTCGGACCAGAGGCCGTCGACGGAGGCCGAGAGCGGGATCACGTTGCTGCCACCGGTGCGGGTGACCTTGATTCCCTGCCCGGTGAACGCCTCCTCCACCGTGAGGGTGATGTCGGGGAGGTCGGCGGGCCGTACCGGGTGGTCGTGCAGCGGGTAGTCGACGGTCTGCTCGGCCCCCTCGACGCGGTCGAACTCGATCCCGACCTCAAGAAAGTTCGATCGCCGGAAGGAGTAGGCGAGCACCAGGTCGGCGGCACCCGGGCGGCTGAAGGTCACCTGGGCGCCGAGCGGTTGCAGCGGCGGGCGGCCGGTGAGCTGCACGCGGATCGAACTGGCCGGACGCAGGGAGGCGTTGCCGTCGCGGTAGCTGATGGGGCCGGTGTAGGAGCCGTCCGGTTGCTTGGTCACCTGGGCGATCCAGGTGAGCCCGCCGGTGGTGAGGCGCCAGATCTTGCCGGAGACGGTCATCGTGGGAGCCGGCCCGTCCACGTCCACGCGCAGTTCCTCGAACAGGCCGAGGGCGGGGCCGGGCGGGATCGTCTCGACCAGCGGCCGACCGCTCTGGGGCTGGTCGAGAGCGATCGTGTTGCCGTCGAGGAGGGCGGCCACCGGCATCGGCGAAGCGGGTCCCCGTACTCCGGGTGCGACCGCACCGGGAATCGTGGGGGCGATCTGCACACCCTGCCAGCCGTCCTGCTCCGGTGCGAGGGCGAAGGGTCGGTCGGTGCGCACGTAGACGCCGCTGCGCTGGACGAGGAGGGCTTGTGGCGGAGTCCCGCGCAGAGCGGCGGCCGCCGCGCCGTTCTCGGTGTGCGCGCCCCGGCCGTATCCAGCCTGTTCCCCGTCTCCGGCGGCAAGGCGTTTGATCACCTCCGCCACGGAAGCGCGGACGAGTTCGTCGATCCCGTTCGGTGTGCGGTGTTCCTGTGTGGTCATGCTGACCTCTCCTCAGCCCGGGCTCCGTCGCCCGGGCGTGGTGTGTTGCAGCGGAGTGGGTGAGTGCAGGCCGAGCCGGGGTGTGGGGGGAGGTGGCGTCAGGCCGTGCCGGAATGCCCTGCCGGATCGGGGCAGGACGCTGCAACGGTCGGGGTACTGACAGGGTGATGCGGACTGTTTCCCAATCGGCCCGGAACTCGCGCGTTCGTGCGGGCAGGTCTCCGCGTTCGTGCGGGCAGGTCTGCGAGGTGCAGGCCCGCGCCGCTGGAAGGCCGCATACCACCAGTAGATGACCCGCGACGCCGAGTCGCAATTCGGGCGCGGCCGGTCGGAGCCCGTCCGTGGAGCAGCTCGTTCGTCGACATACCATGTGTCGTCCGGTACGCGGCCACGGTGGTGACCGTGAACCGGCTCACATGTACCGGGGGAGGTCCGTGCTCGGGCTGACGGTAAGGCTGCCGTCGGCGGTGAGCCCGACCAGCACGGCCTTGGTGACGGTGGTGTCGATCTGCACGCTCTGTCGCTGCCCCCCTCGGATCGCCACCTCCACCGTGACCCTGTTGCCCTTCACCGGAACCTCCAGGGAGCGGGCCAGGCCGATCTGCCGTCTGGTGTGCACGGAGGGGTCGTCCAGGACGACGGTCCCGTCCACGGCGACCACAACGTGCTCGCCCTGGAAGTCTTCTTGCAATGCGATCCGAAGGGTACTCATGGCACACCGCCTCGCTTCATTGGCCCGCCTGGGGCTTCCGCCGTACAAAACGGTACGGCGGCCGGGGCGTCCGCGGTCTGCCGGAGCAGCCTCGTCCCCTTCGTCGTTGCGCGAGCGCGCGGGCACGGGCCGGCCGGACCGGCCGCCGACCCGACGCGGGCAGACGACGCGGACGCACCCCGGCCCGCCGACCGGGCTGTTCGCCGCCCACCGATCCGCCCACGACCACATTCCTGTCCGGTGCAGATTGCGGCCTGGGAGGCGGACCGCCGGGACCGGTGTCGTCCGCGCCCCGATCAGCAGTGGGACAGAACGGCCATGTCCGAGCCGAAGCAGACGACCAGCTGCCCGTCCGGCGCCACCGCCAGTCCGCCGACCGTGGCAGGGAAGGTGTAGGTGCCGATCTGCTGCCCCGTGGTGGCGTCCCACGCGCGGACGGTTCCGTCGACGCTTCCGGCGGCGACGACGATGCGGCCGTCCAGCAGCCCCACCGCGCCGGCCGACACCTTGTCGGTGTGTCCCGTCAGGGGCGGTCCGACGAGTTCACCCGTGGCCAGGTCCCAGAGCTGGACCGTCTCCGCCCGGTACCCGGTCAGGATCAGGTTGCGGCCTTCGAGCGTCTCCACGGCGAGGGCGCCGCCCTGCTTCGGCCGCACGCCGATCCACGCACGCGCAGCGAGGTCCCACACCCGTCCTTCCGAGGTCACGGCGACGAAGCGGTCCTCCACCGTGGCGAAGGACCGGATGTACGGGCTCGTGTACTCGCTCGTCGACAGGCCGTGCACCTCCTCCCGGGTGGTCAGGTCCCGGACCTGGACCTTCTCGTGCCGGTCGCGCGTGAGGAGGGCGGGCCGTCCCCCCACCGTGCCCACCGTCAGCATCTCCACGGCGGCGGTGTGGCCGGTCAAGGCCTCGCAGAGCTGCTCCCCGCCGTCGAGGTCCCAGATCCGCACCAGCGTGTCCGGGCCGCCGGTGACGACGACCGAACGGCCGTCGACGATTCCGGTGGTGACCTTCCGTACGGGCCCCGCGTCGGCGGCCGTGCGGCTGTCCGGCTCCTTCTTGCCCGCGAGGTCCCAGACACGGACCGATCGGTCGTCGCCGCCGGTTACGGCGAGGTGGCGCCCCTGCACCACCGCTGTCGCTGCTCCCCGCACGGTCCCTTCGTGGCCGGTCAGCGGCCGGTGAAGGTGCCCGCCGGCGGACAGGTCCCATACGGCGACCGGCCCGCGGGGGCCGAACCCGATGACCGCGGTGGGGCGCCCACGGAGCACCGTCAGGGCCGCCGCCCCTGCGAACCCGCCGGCCGGCTCACCTACCTGCTCGCCCGTGGCCAGGTCCCAGATGTACGTCGCGTAGGCGTTGGCACTGATCGCCACCGGGCACTCGAACGCCGGGTCGGTGGCCAGGAGGTGCGTCATGGCGTTGACCTCCAGGGTGATGCAGCGGCGCATCCCGTCGTCGGTGTCGTCACTGTTGTCGCCGTCGGCCTCCAGCGGGTGGGAATCCTCGGCGTCGTCGCCCGGGGTGCGCAGCTCCCGTCCGGTGATCAGATCCCACCGCCGGACGGCCCCTTCGGCGTGGCCGGTGACGGCGACGGGACGGCCGTCCACCACCGCCGCCGCAAGGGCCTGCACATTGCCGGTGCGGACGGTCAGAAGCTCACGGCCGAGGGTGAGGGAGGCCAGGTCCCACACCCTGAGCAGGCCGTCGGTGCAGCCGGCGACCACCACGGGCCGGCCCTCGACCGGTGCGGTGGCGAGCGAGATCACCCGGTCGTCGTCGCCAGCGCGGTACTCGCCGACCGGCTTCCCCTCGACGAGGTCCCACACCAGGACGGCCCCGTCGGAGCCGCAGGTGACGGCGACGGGACGCCCCTCCAGCACCGCCGCCGTCAGACCACGCACGGCGCCGGTGTGACCGGTCACGGCCTGCCCGAGCTTCCTGCCCGTCACCGGGTCCCACCAGTGCAGCGTGCCGTCCTCGCAGCCGGCCACGGCGAACCCCCGGCCCCCCACGACCACGGTCGCCACCGCAGTCACCCCGGCCGGCGAGGGCAACGCATGCCGGAGCCGGGAGTCCAGGCCGTTCCCGGTCGCCCACCGCACCGTCCAGGAGTCGTCGGCCTCCTGAGGCAGCGGCACCTCGGCGAGGCCTCTCGCCAGCGACTGGTTCCCGTACCGGGCGGCGTCCAGCGCCAGCAGCTGCCGCCGCACCTGCGCCCCGGCGTCACGGTGCACATGCCCCGACGCCCGGTACACGGCAGCAGCCGCCGCCTCCTGCGGCCCGACAGCGCCGTCCAGCGCCGCCGCCACCTGGTCCGGATCGCCCTCCACAAGCCATCCGGGCTCGGTCAACCGCCCGCGCCCTACCGCAACTTCACCGACCGTACCATCGCCCCGGAAATCACCAGACATGACCGGCACCCTAGCCGCACCCACCCCGTCCGCCGGCTCCCGGACCAGAACCTCGGACGGTGCGGCCGGCATCCTGCCGGCCGTCGGCCACCCCGGGCGAAGGCGAGAACGGTGGCGCCCGCAGCGCTGTGGAGCAGGAGCGCCCGTCGGAGATGCCGGGCCGTCCGTACGACACCCTCCTGTGTTCGGGAGATCAGCCCACGAAGCCGGATCAAGGCGTTGAGGTCTGCTCCATGGACGTATGCGTCCGCGAACCTGTGGGAAGCGGCGACACAGGCCCGTGCGAAGGCGGTCGGCCCGTACGCCCGGCGCTCGGTCCGACGGCGACTACGGCTGCGTTCCCGGCAGCAGCTCCACGCGGGTGTCAGCGCTTTCCCGGATGACGTAGACGGCGTCGCTGTCGGCCTGCCATCCGACCGGGAGGACGGAGAGACCGGAGGGCCCTGCGGAGGCTCTCGATGTCCCGAACCGTCCGAACGCCCGCCGACAAATACCGCGTCCGAGAGGGTACGCGGGTGTCCGCGTCGCTGTACGACCTGCGTTACACGCATGCCGAACCTTCCCGGGCTGCACCCGGGAAGGCCGTCGACCTGCGCCGGAGAGGACGCGGCGTCGGATCACCTCCTGGCAGTGAGCATTTTCAGCGTTGCCTCTCCAGGGTGAGGACGGCTTTGGCTACTGACGTCAGGCGGTTGGGGCTGCAGCGGGCGTGGTGGAAGATGCGCCAGCATTTGACGGTGGCGACTCCGCGTTCGACGGGGTACCGCAGTCGGGCGTGGGCTCTGTTGACCGATCTGTGCTTGGCGGTGAGCTCGCTGTGGGGCGGGCGTCTGGTCGGAACGGCGAACGTGCCGCCGGCGCCGGTGTAGGCCATGTCGGCGAGGGCGGGGATGCGGAGTCTGACGCAGGTCTTCACGACGCGGTGGGTGCGGGCTGCGGTCAGATCGTGGGTGCGGCCGGGCAGGGCCCGGGAGATCCACACGAGTTTGCCTCAGGGATCCGTGATGACCTGCAGGTTCACGCCGTGGCGGCGGTGCTTGCCCGAGTAGTCGGTGCGGCCGTCACCGACGCGGTTGCACGCGGCGAGGGTGCCGTCGACCAGGACGTACTCGGGATCGGCCTCGCGCAGGGCTCGGGTGAGGCCGGGGGGCGCGGTGGGCGAGGAGGTCGGTGACCTGGTGGACGTAGGCATGGGCGGTGCCGACGCTGATCCTGAAGCCGGCGGCGATCTGGGCGAGGGTGTCGTGCTTGTGCAGGTACACCAGTGCGACCAGAGCGCGTTGGGACGGGCGGAGTTTGCACCTGCGGTCACCCTCCCGGGTGACGATCAGCATGGTGACCCACTCTACGAGCGCGTGCGGCAGTTCGCGGCAGCGATTCGACCCGTACGAAGCGAGCCCTGACGAGGAGAAGGCACCGACCTTGGCAACCGACTACGACGCCACCCGCGACACCGGCGATGACGGCAGCAACGATGACAGCATCGAGGCCCTGAAAGGCCGGCGTGACGACAAGCAGAGCGCCGCGATCGACGCCGACGTCGAGGCCGTCGAAGGGCTGGAGCTTCCGGGCGCCGACCTGTCCGGCGAGGAACTCACCGTCCAGGTCGTGCCCCTCCAGGCGGACGAGTTCACCTTCATGACCTGCTTCCTGGTCCACCACCACACCCAACTCGCCGGCGAGGACAGGAACGGCCGGCCCATCTGCCGCGACTGCGCATCGTGACCTCCGCCCGTTCCGCCACCACAGCGGCCGGCCAGGAAAATCCCACGGGCGAGCAGGCCGGTCGCCCGGGTGGCCCATGTCTACCGGATCTCGACGACCTTCCGCTGCTTGTCCTCCGGCAGGTCATGGAGGAACCGGGCATCCCCGTAGGCCGCCTGCTTGGCTTCGACGGCCTGCTCCTCGGTGGCCGCGGCGAGGGGGACCCAGGCGACGCTGCACCAGGGCTCGTCGCCGGCGGGGAAGGCGTGAAGTCTGCCGTGGTCGAAGCACCAGGCGTAGGTGAACGACGTGGTGGGCACGCGGGGGACCTCCTGCACGGCCGGGGCGGAAGCGGGTGCGACACCGTCCCCGACGTCGGCGGGGACGCTCGGCCCCAGCATGCCACCGGGGAGCGGGCCGACCCAGCCCCCTGCGCACGACACCGGGGCCACACCCCCACCCACGGCCGCCGCTGCCCGCGGCGCCCCGGCGCAGCGCCGCACCCCCGCCAACAGCCCTCCGCCCGCTGGCGCGCCCGGCCGGGATCGTGTGTGGTGCCAGCCGGATGTCCGCACAGCGCTCCGGCGCGCTCCTGTCCTTCCCGGCCTCCGCCCCGGGCCTGCGCGGGCTGTTCCGTTCGAGTGCCCGCTGCGCCCCGCCGCTGGTCACCGGTTGCCGTCCTTGCCGGGCCTCGCCCGGTGCTCATCCGTAGCCGCCCTCCCCGGGGGTGGTTCGGCACGCCGTTCCCGGCCTGCTGCTGGGCCCCGTCCCGCCGCTTCCCCGGTCGTCTGCTGCTGGCCCCGATGTCTTCGTCGGCCAGGCCCCCCGGGGGCCCGTTTCGCCGTACATCGGACGCCGCTGTGCCCGCCCGTCGTCGGGCCCCGGGTTCCGGCGTCGCGACCGCGCCGCCGGTGCCCGCTTCGGTGCCGCTGCAGGGGGACCGGATACCCCGCCGTCCCCGTCCGGCGTCGTCCCCGCCGGCCACGGTGCGGACAGCCGCCGGTGCCCGCTTCGGTGCCGCTGCAGGGGGACCGGATACCCCGCCGTCCCCGTCCGGCGTCGTCCCCGCCGGCCACGGTGCGGACAGCCGCCGGTGCCCGCTTCTGGATGCCGTCCAGGCTGCTGGATTCTGCCTTCCCGCCACCAGCCCGGGACGGCTTCGCCCCGGGGGCCGCAGACCCGTTCCAGGGCCGCGCCCGCCCTGCGCTGTGCCCGCCCTGCGCTGTGCCCGCCCTGCGCTGCGCCCGCCCTGCGCTGCGCCCGCCCTGCGCTGCGCCCGCCCTGTGCCGTGGTCGGTGGCGGGTGACTGCAGCCGCTGGGCGCCATGGTGGGCGCGGCGACCAGGGGAAAGGCAGGGCTCCGGTGTCGGCCTGGATGCGGTCCCCGCCGCGTCGCATGGCTGTGACGATCGGCGCGATCCCCCCGGGATCGGGTGTGTGTGTCAGCTCCAGAAGTCGTTGCCGGTCTCCAGATCCTCGACGCATTCGTCCAGGTCGGTGACCTTCTCACCGACGATCCTGAACATGATCCCGCCCATGGCGTCCAGCTGCTTGCCGCCTCGTTCGGCGGTGGCGCGGTGCACCGACATCACGTGGCCCCGGCCGTCGATGAACAGGTGTTGCAGCTCGACCTTGAAGGATCCGGCACTCTCGGTGCCGAGCCTTCGGTAGTACTCCAAGACCGCGTTCAGCCCCTTGTGGTCGCCGGAAAGGACGTGGCTGCCGGGAACGTGGTGAGTCACGTCCTTGGCGAGGATCTCGGACAGGGTGGTCATGTCCCCGCGGGAGAACGCCTCGTATCCCTTGCGTACCAGCGCGACGTGCGGGTGCTCGGTCATGACGGATCACCTCTCTGGCCTCAACTCCTTGCCTCCAGCCTGTCACTGCCCCGGTGACACGACGACCCGGCAGCGCCCGGCCCGGGCACCCGGTCAGCTGCCCTTCATCGCCACCTCGCCCTCCTGCAGGCGCACATGGGCCGGCCGGCCAGGCGTGGAGGCGGACCAGCGGGACCTGCCGGCGGCGACCGGCATCGAGAAGGACCTGGCCCGCTGGCGCACTCTGGCCTGTGAACGGTGGGGTCCGTGGCCGTCGCCGTGGTGCGCTCCGGCACGGCATGTGCGGTCCGCTGCTGGGCCCCGGTCCGGTCCCGGCCTGGGGGCGGCCGTCGCCTTCCGACCGGGCCTGCCCGTGATGCCCGTTGCCGTGCCAGTGGGAGTGCCGCTGCGCCTTCGTACCGCCCTCCCGGGGCGCCCGCCGTCGTACCGCCGTGTCGGCCCGGCCACCGGCGTGTTGTCGGCACGGGGGACTGTGGCGGTCGGCCGGGCTGTGTCGCTGTGCAGGAGGCGGTCGAGATTTCCGGGCCTTGTGGTCGGGCGGGGTGGTTCGTCGGTGGTGGCGCTCAGGCTGGTGTCGCGGAGTTCGGCGGCGGGGGCGCCGACCCCGGGGACCGGCCCACCCCGGGTCCGACCGGTCCGGGGGCGCCGTAGGCGGACCGCCCGAGCGGCCCCGCGGGCCCACATAGGGCCCTCAGGCCCGGGCCCCGGCCCCACCCGCCGCGGCCGCGGCTGGCTCCTGTACCGCTTGTCCCCGCCCGCCGCGGCGTCCCGGGGGGTGTCCTGGGACAGACCCCGGTCGTTGGCGAAGACGACGGACGCCCCTCGAACCCCCTGCGGGGACCGTTCCGGCTGCGCCCCACGGGTTCCCGCCCGGCCGCTTCACCCCCGGGTGCCCCGGCCCGCGGCCCGCGCGCAGCCTGTGGGGGCGGCCCGGGGGCCGTACACATCCCGGACTGCCCCCGAGCACCTTGGCCGGTGGTCGGTGCTGCGCCGGTCCCGCTCGGTCCCACTCGGTGTCGTCGCGCCCCGGCGGACCGGTTGGGGCTGACGTCGTGACACCAGGGCGCTGCTCCCTGCCTGCCCGCAGTCAGGGCAGCGGCACGGTGCCCGGTGGTGCGGCGCCTCACCTGCCGCCGCCCCTGCCGCTCCTGCCCGGTCCTGCTGTCGCTGGCAGGGGCTGGCTCGCCGGTCTGCTTGACCGCCCGTTGCGGTCTGCCGGGGGCTTCGTTCCGCAGCCGAAGCGGTGGGTGGTCGAGCAGGTCAACGGCACCCTCATGCTCCACCGGCGCCTTGCCCACGATGACGACCACCGACCCGACAATGCCGCCTCCCGCGTCTACTGGGCGGCCACCGCCGGCGTACTCCGTCGCCTCACCACCCCCGGCCTCGTCTGGCGCGGCACGGTCGGGCCGGCCGTATGGGCGTCGCCGAACTGCTCCGGCTGCTGCGGGCCGGACACGACGAGATCGCCGCACGCGCCGACGGCCTGGGAGAGCAGATCGAGCAACTCGCCACTGTCCTCGCCGAGGTCGAGGCCTGCCTTGCCGAGACCGTCACCACCTGCAACGTTGTGCAGTCAGACCCCGTTGTGCAGTCAGACCCCTATCATTCAGGGCGCGCAGACGGCGTAGGCGGTCACGCCCTCCGCTCCGGCGACCTGCCAGCCGGTGGCGGGTGAGCCACCCTGCGGCCCGCTGAGGGTCACCGAGCCCTGCGCGCCCGCGAATCCGCCGCCCACCGCGAACGTGCCCACGGGGCATGAGGCGATTGCGCTTCCGTCGCTCGATCCGTCATCCGCGTCGGCAGCGGTGACGACCTGGCTCTGCGCACCAGAGGCCGGTCCCTGGGCGCCGACACCGCCCTGCACGCCTTGGACGCCCTGCGAGCCCTGGGCGCCCGTGACGCCCTGAACGCCCTGTGGACCCTGGGCGCCGATGTCGCCCTGGAAGCCCTGTGGACCCTGGGCGCCGATGTCGCCCTGGAAGCCCTGCGGACCCTGGGCGCCGATGTCGCCCTGGAAGCCCTGTGGACCCTGGGCGCCGATGTCGCCCTGAACGCCCTGTGGACCCTGGGCGCCGATGTCGCCCTGAACGCCCTGTGGACCCTGGGCGCCGATGTCGCCCTGAACGCCCTGCGGACCCTGGGCGCCGATGTCGCCCTGAACGCCCTGCGGACCCTGGGCGCCGATGTCGCCCTGAACGCCCTGCGGACCCTGGGCGCCGATGTCACCCTGAACGCCCTGTGGACCCTGGGCGCCGATGTCACCCTGAACGCCCTGTGGACCCTGGGCGCCGATGTCGCCCTGAACGCCCTGCGAGCCCTGGGCGCCGATGTCGCCCTGAACGCCCTGCGAGCCCTGGGCGCCGATGTCGCCCTGAACGCCCTGCGGACCCTGGGCGCCGATGTCGCCCTGAACGCCCTGCGGACCCTGGGCGCCGATGTCGCCCTGAACGCCCTGCGAGCCCTGGGCGCCGATGTCACCCTGAACGCCCTGCGGACCCTGGGCGCCGATGTCACCCTGAACGCCCTGCCAGCCCTGCGGACCCTGCGTGCCCTGTGGACCCTGCGCGCCGACGTCACCCTGCGCGCCCTGCGGACCCTGCGGGCCCTGTGGAGCGTTCCAGTCGTGGTGGTGGTGAGTCCACCCTTCCTGTTCGACGTCGTCTGCGATGTCGTCCGGGTCGCCGCTGTCGTCCGCTTCGCCTTGACCCTGCCACTGCGGGGGGTCGTCCGACGGTGAGTCATCGTCGATGTCGGTGGGGCGACTGTGCTGCCCGGGGTCGTCGGGGCCGTTGCCGACGGACGCGGGCTGTGTTCGGGGCTCGAAGTCGGCACTGACGGCGCCGTTTGGTCCCGGGACCCCGAGTGGTGCCGTGTGAGCGAGCGCGGGGGTCGATGAGCCCACGTTCACGGCTGCGGCGAGGACGCCGGCCGAGACCACGGTGATCGTTCTGATCCTGGATATGCGAAGCGAATTGCGGTTCACGCGAGGACCTTCCTGCCCATGAGATCAGCAGACACGCGGGTGGGCGCCGGACGGCAAAGGGCGCATGTGCGTGCTGCGCCGCCCTCGGACGGCATCGGTGTGTGCCCAGAGGAACATGATTTCGTCACCGTTTCAGTCTCAACGGCGGAGTTCGTGTGGCCGTCCATGCCGTGGAGCGACAAGCATCGTGCCTGGTGGGGCTGTTGATCGGCGGGAATTCGGTTCGGTGGAAGTCCCGTGACCTGATTGAGTGAGGCGATCGAGGGTGATCGCTGAAATTCCCCATCATCGCGTTCAGGCGCGGGCCGGGCCTGCTCGCACAATTCCCCATCACCATCACCATCACCATCCCCGGCTGCTGGCCAGGGCGGTGTCGTTTTCGCGGAGTGTCCGGTTTGGTCACGTGATGTCCAGGGTGGTGAGAGTCCGGTGGGCGTCGCGGGCGTCGGGGCGTGGCGGCGGAGGCCGGCGGCGATGTTGCGGTGGTCGGTGAGGCGGAGTGCGCCGGTGGCGAGGTTCCGCAGCGTGGCCATGGCGTGGGGCGCGGTGCCGGGGCGGACGCGGGAGGCGTCTTCACCGTGGGTCATGTCCCTGGCGTGGTGGATCTTGTTCTCGATTCCCCGGTGCTCACGGACGTGCTGGGCGATTTCGGCCGGTTCGGCCTGTCTGACGGTCAGGCTGGTGGCGGCGTGGACGCGTTCGATGCTGTTCTGGCCGGTGGTGGCGGTCCGGCGACGGCGCGCGATCTGAATGGCCCGGGAGGCGTGGGGGAAGTCGATTCCGCGGATGGCGGTGCGGGTCTTGACGCGGCGGATCTCGTCGGGGCCGTGGGCGGTGGCGCGGGTGCGCTGCTGCATGGGGACGTCACGCCGGGGCAGGCGCTTGTGCGTGTGGTGCGAGGTCGGGTGGTTGCCCTTGATCGGGGCGATGACGTGCGCGTTCTTCTCTTCGGCGGGGAATCTCGCGTGGATGTGCCGGGTGTGCGGGGCGGCGAGGGTGACCACTGTCCCGGCCGGGTCGAGCGGGGTGGGCAACGGTTGGAACACTCTGATCTCGTTGCCCTTCGCCTCCGCCTCCCGCTGGGCCGGTACCGGGCCGGCGGTGTTCATCGCGGCCGACGACTGGACCTGGGTGCCGTCGGCGCGGACCGCCCCGCGCACGGTCTTGCCGTCCACGGCCACAGCTGGTCGGGGCTGTTCAGCGGGGCGCGGTCGGTGGGCCAGGCTCCGATCGCGGCGTCGAGCGCATCGCCGTCGACTCGCTGGAGCACGCGCCGGACGGTGGCCCCCGCGGGGCAGCGGGGCCGGTGTCCGGGTCTCGCAGGCCTCCACCGGGACGAAGCAGCGGCTTGGGAGGTGCGTCGGCAGCCCACTTCGTGATCGCGGCCAAGGACCGGGCTCCGGCCGGGACCGCGCAGGCGGCCAAGGCCGGGACGGATACCGGCGTGTGGCGCCTTTCCTGGGTACGACGGGGATCCGGGACGGCCGCCGGCCGGGCTGACAGGCCCGGCGGGTCCGCTGCTGACGGCGCTGCGGTGACGGAAAGTTGGCCCACTCCGGCAGGGACGGGCGATGAGGAGAGCGCAGGCACGGTCTTGCGTTGCGGTGATCAGGGGCTCGACACCTCGTGATCACTCGGAAGCCGTGCCTGCTTGCGTTCCACGGCCTACACCGTCCTCGAAACACCCGGGCTGCTCGAACCTCCACGAATCGGGTCACTTCGCGAGCATGACGTGGCCCTGGTCCGGGCCCGGCACGGTCCATGTGGCCTTCGTCGTCGACGTGTTCTCCCAAAGGACCGTCGGCCGGCGGGCAGCCGGCCGCACGCGCACCGGACGCTCGCGATGGAATCCGGCACCCGGGGCTGCCTGGAGCGACGCATCGCCGAAGGCGGGAGCCGCCGCGACATCGTCCGCCGCCTTTGAGCACCGGATCGCACGCGAGACCACGCGGGTCGTCGTCCCCACCGACA
>NSGV01000008.1 GCA_002300355.1 Streptomyces sp. TLI_235 | reverse complement strand
CGACCGCTTCAGCCGGGCCGTGGAACAGCTGGGCAGCGAGAAGCTTGACGTACGGATCGGAGGCATCTACGCACTGTGGCGGATTGCCGACCACTCCGTCCGTGACTACGAAGCGGTCGTCTCGATCATGGCGGCATACCTGCGGACGCACCTGCCCTGGCCGCCGCATGAGCCGGGAGCCCCGGCGGCGGACGCATCCATCAACTCGGTGCGCCCGCTGGAGACACGCGCCGCGGACGCCCAGGTGGCCCTCACCTGTCTCGGAGTGCTCGGCCAGGAGCGTCCCGCGGGTTGGCTCAACGTCAGCTACACCGACCTGCGCCGGGCGACTGCGACGGACTGTGGCTGAACGGTGTCAACCTCGACGGCACGTGCCTGGAAGCGGCAAGCGTGTACCAGGTCAACCTGCGCGGGGCGTCGCTGATCAGGGCCAATCTGCGGCACGCCGAACTCGGGACCTCGATTCTTCACCAGGCCCGCCTGACCGAAGCCGATCTGCGCGGCGCACGCCTGCTCAAGGCCGACCTGCGTGAATCGAACTTCTCCGGCGCTGACCTACGGGAGGCGAATTTGCGCAAAGCCCGTGCCGCAGGGGCCGTGTTCGTTTGCGCGGACCTGCGCATGGCCGACCTCCGGGGCTGCGACCTCAGCGGTACCGACCTGCGGCAAGCGAAACTGGAAGGCGCACTGGTGAGCGACCTCACCACCTGGCCGGCCGGCTTCGAGGTCGAGGCGGCGGGCGTGGTCGTCGCCGAGGACCCGGGCGCGGAGCCGGACGTCCTCCTGCCGGCCGCCGCGATCATGATCCCGGCCCCGGCTCTGCAGTCGGACCTGACACCTGATCCAACCGCTTCATCGGATTGAGTCGTCAGGCCGCGGAAGCCAGAGGCCGTCCGCCCCAGCGGAGGCCCTTCTCGCTGCGTATGCGGGCGCGTTCGCGGCGTTGGGCGGCCAGGACGTCGGGGTGGCGGGCGTTGGCGTTCTGCCAGCGCAGGTAGGCGTGCAGGGCACGGGTCTGGACCGTGTGGTTGGGGTGGTTGGAGTTCGCCAGAGTGAACTGCCGCAGCGGTCCGAAGTGCGCCTCGATCGGGTTGGCCCAGGACGCGTTGGTCGGGGTGAAGCACAGGTGGACGTTGTTGTTCTCGGCCCAGCGGCGGATCTTCTTGCCGTTGTGGGCGGACAGGTTGTCCAGGATCACGTAGACCGGGGCCCCGTCCGGGCGGGCTGCCCGGATCGAGCGGAGCGCGGCGAGAGTGTTCGTGGTGCCCTTGCGGCGGCGGTTGATACCCCGCAGGGTGTCGTCGCCGATCGAGTAGCAGCCGTGGAGGTAGGTGACGCCGTGGATGCGGTGGTAGGTCGCCGGAAGCCGGTCGGGCCGGCCCTCCTTGGCCCAGCAGCTGCCGCCGGTCGGGCGGATGCCGAGGGGGCCGAATTCGTCGAACGCGAACGTGCGGTCGGGGAAGCGTTCCAGGACGTGCTCGATCCGGTCGAGCTTGGCGTCCCGGTCGGGGTCGGTGGACTCCTTCCACGTCTTGGTGCGCTGGAAGGTGACGCCGCGTCGGGCGAGCAGGCATCGCAGGGTCTCGCGGCCCAGGCGTATTACCCGGCCGTGCACGCGACGCAGGTAGGCGGCGAGCTTGCGGATTGACCAGCGTGTGAAGGGCTGCCCGAGCTTGGCCGGGCGGGTGGTGGCCGTCTGGACGACGAAGTCCTCGTCGTCAGGACTGAGCAGGCGGGGACGGCCTCCCGCCCAACGAGGGTCCAGGCAGGCCAGACCGATCTCGTTGAAGCGATGGATGACATCGCGCACCGTGTCCTCGTCCGCCTGGACCAGCTGGGCGATGACCGGCACGCGGTTCCCGCCAGCCGAGGCCAGCAACATCATCGCCCGCCGGTAGCGCACCGAACTCGTGCTGCCGCGCAGCACAATCCGCTGTAACTGCTGGCCCTCCTCGTCGATCAGTCTTCGAACCTTGACCGGCTCCGCCACCACGCCTCCCTCACGGATTGGATATCCGCCCACATCCAACCGGTCCGGACGGTGCCACCGCCAACCCGGTGTACGTATGCGGTCAGAGCACTAGACGGAGGCCGCGAGGCGGGTGCCCTGGTCGATGGCGCGCTTGGCGTCGAGTTCGGCGGCGACGTCGGCGCCGCCGATCACGTGGGCCTCGATGCCGAGGGCGAGCAGCTCCGCGTGCAGGTCGCGGCGCGGTTCCTGGCCGGTGCAGAGCACCACGGTGTCGACGGGCAGCAGCTGCGGCTCGCCGTCGACCTCGAAGTGCAGGCCCTGGTCGTCGATCAGCGTGTAGGTGGCGCCGGCCACGGTGGTGACGCCGCGGTGCTTGAGCTCGGTGCGGTGGATCCAGCCGGTGGTCTTGCCGAGGCCGGCGCCGACCTTTCCGGTCTTGCGCTGCAGCAGGTGGACGCTGCGCGGGGAGGCACCGCGCACCGGCGCGGTCAGGCCGCCCGGGGTGGTGTGGTCGGTGTCCACGCCCCACTGGGCGAAGAAGACGTCGCTGTCGTGGGCGGCCCGGTCGCCGGGGTCGGTGAGGAACTCGGCGACGTCGAAGCCGATGCCGCCGGCGCCGAGGATCGCGACCCGCTCGCCGACCGGCGCCCCGTCGCGGAGCACGGCCAGGTAGCCGAGGACGCTGGGGTGGTCGACGCCCGCGATGTCGGGGACGCGCGGGGTGACGCCGGTGGCGAGGACGATCTCGTCGAAGCCCTCGGCGGCGAGGTCCTCGGCCGTCGCGGTGGTGCCCAGGCGCAGCTCGACCCCCTGCGCGGCGAGCTCGTGCCGGTAGTAGCGGATCGTCTCGTCGAACTCCTGCTTGCCGGGCACCTTGCGGGCGATGTTGAGCTGGCCGCCGACGGTGTCGGCCGCGTCGTAGAGGGTGACGGCGTGGCCGCGCCGGGCGGCGGAGACGGCGAAGGCGAGGCCGGCCGGGCCGGCGCCGACCACGCCGATCCGCTTGCGCAGCCGGGTGGGGGAGAGGACCAGCTCGGTCTCGTGGCAGGCGCGCGGGTTCACCAGGCAGGAGGTGATCTTGAGGCTGAAGGTGTGGTCCAGGCAGGCCTGGTTGCAGCCGATGCAGGTGTTGACGGCCTCGGGGGTGCCGGCCGCGGCCTTGGCGACGAAGTCGGGGTCGGCGAGCAGCGGGCGGGCCATCGAGACCAGGTCGGCGTGGCCCTCGGCGAGGATCCGCTCGGCGAGCTCGGGGGTGTTGATCCGGTTGCTGGTGACCAGCGGGATGCCGACCGAGCCCATGACCTTGCGGGTGACCCAGGTGAAGGCGCCGCGCGGCACCGAGGTGGCGATGGTCGGGATGCGGGCCTCGTGCCAGCCGATACCGGTGTTGATGATGGTGGCGCCGGCGGCCTCGACCGCCTTCGCGAGCTGCACGACCTCGGGCAGGGTGGAGCCGCCGGGCACCAGGTCGAGCATGGAGAGCCGGTAGATCAGGACGAAGTCCTCGCCGACCCGCTCGCGGACCCGGCGGACGATCTCCACCGGGAAGCGCATCCGGTTCTCGTAGGAGCCGCCCCAGCGGTCGGTGCGGTGGTTGGTGGGGGCGGCGATGAACTCGTTGATCAGGTAGCCCTCGGAGCCCATGATCTCGACGCCGTCGTAGCCGGCCGACCGGGCGAGCTCGGCGCAGCGGGCGAAGTCCTCGATCGTCTGCTCGACCTGCTCGTCGGTGAGCTCGTTCGGGGTGAAGGGGCTGATCGGGGCCTTGAGCGGGCTGGGGGCGACCAGGTCCTGGTGGTAGGCGTACCGGCCGAAGTGCAGGATCTGCATGGCGATCCGGCCGCCCTCGGCGTGCACCGCGTCGGTGATCACCCGGTGGCGCGCGGCCTCCTCCTCGGTGGTCAGCATGGCGCCGCCCTCCCAGGGGCGGCCCGCCTCGTTGGGGGCGATGCCGCCGGTGACGATCAGCCCGACCCCGCCGCGGGCGCGCTCGGCGTAGAAGGCGGCCATCCGCTCGAAGCCGTTCGGGGCCTCCTCCAGCCCGACGTGCATCGAGCCCATGATCACCCGGTTGGGCAGCGTGGTGAAGCCCAGGTCGAGCGGGCTGAGCAGGTGGGGGTACGCGGTCATCCGGGGCTCCTCGCGCGGTCGGGCGGTAGGCCCTTTGTAGACCGCCGGAGCCCGATTGTGCAACTGGGTGCATAACTCGGGGCGGCCGCCGCGCGGGCTCAGCCGGTGACGCAGAGGATCCAGGCGACCAGCTCGGCCGCCACCTCGGTGCGGTTGGTCTCGTGCAGGATCCCGTGCCGGGCCCCGCGGTAGGTGCGGTAGGTGACGTCGGTGAGCCCGGCCTGCCGGTAGCGCTCCACCACCACGTCGGAGAGCGTGAGCTCGGCGTTGAACGGGTCGCGGTCGCCGACCGCCACGTAGACCGGCAGGTCGGGACGGACGGTCTCCGGCCGGGCCAGCCGGTGGGCCGCCGCCGCGAGGTCCTCCATGGCGCGGGCGTCCAGCGCGGCGCCGCAGAGCGGGTCGGCGAGGTAGGCGTCGACCTGGTCCTCGTCCCGGCTGAGCCAGTCGTGGCTGGTGCGGGCCGGCTCGAACGACGCGTTGAACGCGGTCGTGGCGTCGCCGCCGGCCGCGGCGAGCACGGTGAGCAGCCGGTCGAGCGCGGTGGTGCCGGAGAGCGCCACCCCGGCCAGCCGCTCGGAGTGGTCGAGGATGTACTGCTGGGAGGCCAGCGAGCCGAGGCTGTGGCCCACCAGCACCAGCGGCAGGCCAGGGTGGCGCACGCGGACGAGGTCGGAGAGCGCCACTTGGTCCTGGACGAGCCGGTTCCAGCCGTCCTCGCCGAGGTGTCCGGGCGTGCCGGCGCTGCTGCGGCCGTGCCCGCGGTGGTCGGCCGCGTAGACGGCGTAACCCTGTGCGGTGAGGGCCCCGGCGAGGCGGCCGTAACGGGAGGCGTGCTCGCCCATCCCGTGCGCGAGCTGGACGACGCCGCGCGGCGGCCCGACCGGCTGCCATGCGTGGACGTGGATCTCGAGTCCGTCGCTGCTGGTGAAGGTGAACATCCGCGGCTCCTCGGCGGGCGGTGGTGCGCGGGCCGCAGGCGTGGGAGGGCGACCCGTGGGGCCGCGGGGGTGCCGGGGCGGCGCAGTCGTCTCCGTGCGTGCCGGGAGCGGCCCGTTCGTGCCGACGCTACGCCATTCGACAATGTCGAACAACGGTCGGCATGTATCGGATCGGCATCGCCCCGAGGCCGGTCGAACAGCCGATCGGGGGCCGGGATAGGCTCGCCGGGTGATCAGCGCGAGTGCCATCGGCGGAATCGCCGCAGTCTCCTTCGGCATGGTGATGACCCCGGGCCCGAACATGATCTACGTCGTCTCGCGCTCCGTCAGCCAGGGCCGCCGCGCCGGGATGATCTCGCTCGGCGGCGTCGTCCTCGGCTTCCTCACCTACCTCACCGCCGCGGTGGCCGGGCTCTCCGCCCTCTTCGCCCTCGTGCCGACCGCCTACCTCGCGCTGAAGCTGGTCGGTGCCGGCTACCTGCTCTGGCTCGCCTGGCGGGCCTTCCGCTCCCCGGCGCACTCGCCGTTCCGGGCCGCCGAGATGGCGCACGAACGCCCGCTCAAGCTGTTCGGCATGGGCGTCCTCACCTGCCTGCTCAACCCCAAGCTCGCCATCCTCTACATCACGTTGCTGCCGCAGTTCGTGGAGCCGGCGAAGGGCCGGGTGGCACTGCAGAGCGCCGTCCTCGGCCTCACCCAGATCACCGTCGGCACCCTCGGCAACGCCGCCTTCGTCCTCACCGCCGGGGCGCTGGCCGGCTTCCTCGCCCGCCGCCCGCTGCTGCAGCGCCTGCACGGCTGGGCCACCGGCACCCTGCTGGCCGGCTTCGCCGTCCGCATCGCCACCGAACGCGGCCGCGCCGCCGTCGCCTGAGCGGAGCCGACAAGGCCGCCCGGCCGGATCGGGCGCCCGCGGCCGGGCCGCCCGTGCCACACTCGCATCAACGGGCAGGCCGCGGCCCGGCGGGCCCCGTCCACCCGCGGCCGCCCAGCACGGGAGGCGGACGGCATGTACTTCGACGGCTCGATCCCCGGCGTCTACCAGCAGTACCTCGTGCCGATCCTCTTCCGCCCCTACGCCCGGGACCTCGCCGCCCGGCTGATGGACCGCGGCCCGGCCCGGGTGCTGGAGACGGCCGCCGGCACCGGCGCCGTCACCCGCGAACTCGCCGCGGTGCTGCCCGCCACCACCCAGATCGTCGCCACCGACCTGAGCGGGTCGATGATCGAACTCGCCGCCGCCTCCACCAGCGGCCGCGCCGTCGACTTCCGGAAGGCCGACGCCCTCGACCTGCCCTTTCCCGACGGCTCCTTCGATGCCGTGGTGTGCCAGTTCGGTGCCATGTTCTTCCCCGACAAGCCGCGTGCCTTCGCCGAGGCGCGGCGGGTCCTGCGCCCGGGCGGCGTCCTGCTGTTCAACGTGTGGGACCACATCGCGGCCAACGAGTTCGCGGCGACCGCCGCCGACACGGTCGCGGCCCTCCATCCGGAGGACCCGCCGGACTTCCTGGCCCGCGTCCCCTACGGCTACCACGACCACGCGGCGATCACCCGGGACGTGTCGGCCGGCGGCTTCGAGCCGCCGCGCATCGAGTCCGTCGACGCCCGCAGCCGGGCCCGGTCCGCCGCCGACGTCGCCACCGCCTTCTGCCAGGGCACCCCGATCCGCACCGAGATCGACAACCGGGCCGGGCACACGATCGCCGAGGCGACCGACGCGGTCACCTCGGCGATCGGGAAGCGGTTCGGCGACGGCCCCGTCGAGGGCGCCATGCGGGCCCACGTGGTGACCGCCGTCCGCTGACCGCAGTCGTCCGCTGACCGCCGCGGTCCGTGTTGCCGGGTCCGTGCGCCGTCAGACGCGCCGCCACAGCGCCGGCACGTTCGGCGGCTCCCAGCCCGCGAAGGCGGTGTGCGCCTGGACGCAGACATAGCCGACACCGCCGTAGGTGACGAGGTCGCCGACCCGGTACGCGGTGCCGGCCCGCCAGGTGCCGCCCGGCGCGGGCCCGGTCGGCGTCGGGGTCGGGGTCGGCCCGGTGGGGGTCGGGGTCGGCGACTGCGGCACGTCCAGGACGAAGTCGAAGGAGGCCTCCCGGCCCGGGCCGGACTGTCGGACGGTCATCACCAGTGCCGGGTCGAAGATGGTGTCCGTCGAGTTCCGCGGCTCGCCGGGGAAGTACAACTGGGTGGTCAGCACCGGCCGGCCGGGTGCCTGCAGCTTCACGTGCAGGTGCCGGGTGCGGCCCGGGTACAGCCCCGGCACCACCGTGGTCAGCGTGAACCGCCCCTGGTCGTCGCTGAACTGGTGGCCGCGCAGCCCGTAGCCGGCGTTGTCGTACGCCCCGGCGGCGTCCGCCTGCCAGAAGTCCAGCAGCACGCCCGCCACCGGGCGGCAGGCCCGGCCGAAGACGTAGCCGCTCACCGTCAGCGGCGTGCCCGGGGTGCCGGGGGCGGTCAGGACGGTGCGCAGCGGGGATCCCGGCTTGAAGTAGGGGCCCTCGATCTGCTCGGCGGTCGGCTCGTCGCCGTCGTGGCAGGCGGGCGTCAGGCCCACCGACCGGCCGCCGCTCTCCCGGGCCAGGGCCGCGCCGCCGCCCAGCAGCACGGGGGCGGCGCCGGCCAGGACGGCGGCTTTGAGGAGGTTCTTGCGGCTGATCGCGGGCTCACCGGATCGTTCCGGCTTCGGCAGGGGCGGAGTGGGCATGGCGTCGCTCCGTTCGGGGCGTGGGGGCAGGACCGTGGGGCGCGCAGGACCGTGGGGGTGTCCTGCGCATGACAGGCGGGCGGGGGCGGCGGTGCGCAGCTCCGTTCCCCGCCGTGCTCCGACGCTAAGGCCGGGCAGGCCGCGGGTCGATGGACTCGGCACCGGGGCCGTGGTGCTTTCCTCCGCCCGTGCCCGCGCGGAACTCCCCGGGCGTCAGGCCGACCTCGCGGCGGAAGAAGCGGCAGAAGTACGCCGGGTCGGTGAAGCCCGCGGCGGCCGCGACCTGGCTGACGGTCAGATCCGTGGCTCCGAGCAGCCGTTTGGCCTCCAGGGTCTGCTGCTGCCGGATCAGCCGAGCAGGGGTGCGGCCGGTCGCCTCCCGCACCAGCTCGTGCAGCCGCCCGGTGGAGACGCCCAGCTCGCGGGCGTACGAGCCGACGGTGCGGTCGGCGCGACCCGGTTCGGCGATCAGCCGGCCGAAGTGGGCGACCAGCGGGTGCGGCCTGGGCAGCGCGGCGTCCGCCGCGGCCGGGGCCTGCGGCGGGCTGTGCGGGAGGGCCCGGACGGCGCGCACCAGCAGCACGTGGAGCAGCGCCTGCAGCACACCCGGGTGGCCGGCCCGGGCTGCCCGGTACTCCCGGTCCAGCTCGGTGAGCAGGGCGGCGAGGCCGCGGGCCTCCGCACGGCCCGGCCGCAGCGGCCGGCCGGCGGCCAACTCCCGGTCCAGCGCCGCGTCCTCGGGGTGGCGCAGCAGGAAGTCCTCCTCGAAGAGCAGCACCCAGCCCTCCAATCCGCTCGCCCGGCCCCAGTGGTGGACCTGCCCCGCCGCGATCGCGCAGAGCTGGGGCGGGCGCAGCGGGTGGTCGGAGAGGTCGAGGACGTGGCTGCCGCGGCCGCGGGTGACGTAGGCGAGCTCGTGGAAGGAGTGCCGGTGCGGGAAGCCCGCGCGGGAGAGCGCACCGATGGTGTCGAAGGTGCCGATGGCGAACGGCAGCCGGCCGCGGTCCGGCACTGCCAGTCGGTGCAACTCGATGTCGAGGCCCAGTGGTTGACGGTTCATCGGAGCAGTGTGGCCCGGCCTCCGTCCAGTGGTACAGACCATGTCCGGGCTGGGCCCGCCCGCCCCACCCTTGCACCCCCGACCACGTGCGCGGCGAAGCCCGGTGCCGACGCCGGGCCTGGCTCAAGCCAGGGCCGAGGCGATGGCCGACGTCCAGGTGGCGGTGGCGCGACGGGCCAGACGGGTGGTGGGGGCGTAGCCCTCGAAGAGGTGGAACGCGCCTGGGACGACGTGGAGTTCGGTGTGGACGCCGAAGGCCATGAGGCGGAGTCCGTACTCGATCGCCTCGTCGCGCAGGGCGTCGGCCTGGCAGATCTCGATGTAGGCCGGCGGCAGGCCGGTGAGGTCCTCGGCGCGCGCCGGGGCGGCGTACGAGTCTGCGGTGGCGGAGCCCAGGTACAGCGGCCACATGCCGCGGACGACGCGGCCGTCGACGATCCGGTCGTCGGCGCACTCGTCGACCGAGGGCAGGGCGCAGCGGTCGTCGAGGGCGGGAACGAGCAGGAGTTGGAACGCGAGGCGCGGGCCGCCGCGGTCACGGGCGGCGAGGGCGACGGCCGCCGCGAGCGCGCCTCCGGCAGAGCGGCCGGCGACGGCGAGGCGGGTGGGGTCCATGCCGAGGTGCTCGGCGTTGGCGGCGCTCCAGAGCAGGGCCGCGTAACAGTCGTCGAAGGCGGCGGGGTAGGGGTGCTCGGGGGCGAGGCGGTAGCCGACGGAGACGACGACCGCTCCTACGGCCAGGCACAGGTCGCGGCAGTTTCCGTCGCCGGTGTCGAGGTCACCGGAGATGAAGGCGCCGCCGTGGAAGTAGAGGACGCCGGGGCGCGGGCCGTCCGGCGCCCTGGTCGGCCGGTAGATCCGGACGGTGATGTCGCCGGCCGGGCCCGTGAGGGCGACGTGGTCGACGGCGATGCGGGGGTCGTCCGCCGGGGGCTCGGCGGCGAGCAGTTCGCGCAAGTAGGTGCGGGTGGCGGCCGGGTCGGCGAGCGGGTCGAAGGGCGGGACGCGGTCCAGGACTTCGGCTATCTCGGGGTGCAGGTGCATCGCGGGCGCTCCACAGTCTCATTGATACGGTTGCGGGCGCGCCGACGCTAACGGTCTCAGTGATACGGTGTCAATTGAATGGTTGAGTGCCGGCGAGGAGAGGGAGCGGACACCGTGGCCAAGGACCTGACGCCGTCCCAGCTGGTCGTGCTCGGCCTGATCGCCCGGCACGGGCCGATGACGCCCTACGAGCTGAAGGCCAGGGTCGAGTCCTCCGTCGGCCACTACTGGCCGATCCCGCATGCCCAGCTCTACCGCGACCCACCCCGCCTGGCCGATCTGGGCCTGCTGCGCGAGGACGCCGAGGAACACGGCCGTCGGCGCCGGGTCTTCCACCTGACTGCGGCCGGGCGCGAGACCCTGCGGAGCTGGCTCGCCGATCCGAGCACTCCTGAGCCGGAGACCCGGAACCCGGCCCTGCTCAAGCTGACCTTCGCCGACCTGGGCGCCCCCGGCCAAGTCGCCGAGCTGGCCGAGGCCCAGGCGGCGCAGCACCGCCGATGGCTCGGCACATACCGCGAGATGCAGGCCCACCTCGACCCACACGCCCCGGACACTCCGGCGCGCACCCGCCTGCTGACCCTCGGCATCGCGCACGAGCAGAGCTACGTCACGTTCTGGGAGTCCCTGGCGGCCGACCCGAACGGCACCGGTGCCCCGGGGCCCGAAGCGGCGGCCTAGGGTCTGTTCCGCGGAAGTTCATGGAGGGGCGTTGATCAGGCGGCCTTGAGCGGGGTGCCCCCGTAGGTCCACTGGTAGGGCTTGGCGGTCTCGTCGTGCCCGATCGCGTAGGCCTCCAGCATCTGATCAACACCCCTCCACGACCTTCCGCTGGGCGGCGCTAGAGTGCCCGGATGACCGATCAAGGGCGCTTCCCGACCGTGCCGGTCCGCTCCGTGCGGTACCGCAAGCACGCCTTCGCGGGCTGCGGCCCCTTCATCGACGTCACCCTGGACTTCGAGCCCGCCGGGGACGGCGTCGCCTTCGAGGTGGCGCCGGGCGTGCTGGCGGACTGGGAGTGGCCGGAGGACCTTCCGATGTTCTTCGAGGCCTGCGAGCACGGCGTCCGCGAGGAGCTCGCCGAGGCGGCGCCCGCCGCCGCCGTCCGGGTGGTGCTGACCGGTGCCCGCGCCCACGTCGTCGACTCCAGCGAGTACGCGTTCAAGCTCGGCGGCCGATACGCGACCCGCGAGGCCCTGGCGCGGGCCCTCGCCGCCGACCCCGGGCCCGGCGGGCCTCAGTCCTCGGAGCCGAGGTAGACCGCCAGCCCCTCCTGCTGCATCCGCCGGTCGACGAAGGACCGCGAGGCCGCGACCACCGCGCCCCCGACAGCGCCCAGCAGCGCCGCGGACGGCCCGTCGCCGCTGCCCACGCTGCCGAGGCTCGCGTACGCCCCCAGCACCGCGCCGACCAGCACCGGGCCACGCTCGTCCTGGCCGGCGTGCTCGACGATGTCCACGAACGCCACCGCCAGGCGACTCGCACCGGCCCGGTCCCTGATCCGCACCGCGGTCTCGGTGGTCTCGGCGCCGTCGAAGGCCAGCCGGCCGAGCTCCCGAACGTCCTCGACCTCCTCCCGGGTGAGTCCGACCGTGGTGAGCCGCAGCAGGTGGTAGCGCAGCCGTCCGAGGGCGGCGTCCTCGAAGACGAAGTCCCGGGCGATGCGGTAGGCCTCGCCGGCCGCGGGCGAGAGATCCTGGGCACTGCTCGTGGGCACGGTGGCGTCCCTTCCTGAAGGCGGCGGCGACCTCCGGACCGAGTCGCGGCATCCACCGGTCATTCGTGCCCATTGCAACCGACCCCCGACCGCCTGTCCCGCCGATCTGCCCCAACCGGGCGAGCGCGCGGTGCGCCGTCCGCGGCGCAGGTGGGGCAGGCGCCCCCGCCCCGCCGCCGCCGGCTGGGACCAATCGGTCACATGACTGACCGTCAGTTGTGCTCTTCGGCCGGTTGATCGGCCGGTTCTCTCGTTCGCCCGACCAATGGATCAGGCCTCGGTAGCATCGCCACGGCGGCGGCCCGCAGCGGCGGGCCGCCGGCACCCGCCCGTACCGCCAGACCTGCAGGAGGGCCCGACCATGCCGCTCGACCGAGCCACCAGGAACGGGCCCCGGCGGCCGCACCGCCCATTGGTGCCGCTGCTGCTCGCCGCCGCCGCGCTCACCGGCTGCTCCTCCTCGGGCGGATCGCCGCAGGCAGGGGACACCGCGGCGCCGGCCGCCACGAGCGCCTCCGCCCCGGCGGACCCGAGCGGGGCCGACGGCACGGAGCCGTCCGTCGCGACCGCGACACCCGCCGCACCCCCGTCCCGCACCTACGGCGCCCGCCCCGACGAGGCCTGCAGCGTCCTGACCTTCGACCAGGTCGCCCAGGCCGTCGGCACCCCCGACCGCTTCGTCGGCACCCACCCGGACCCGGCGTCCGACGGCAGCCCGGTCTGGGGCTGCACCTGGGGATCGCACCTCTCCTATGTGACCCTGGACGAGGTCACGGCCTACCAGTTCGCTGCCACCATCTCCGGCACGGACACCACGAGCACCGTCGTCCCGGGCATCGGCGACCAGGCCGTGCTGGCCCGCCGCAGGGACGGCAGCAGGCCGGCCCTCGCCTTCATGGCCGGCATGCGCTACTACCGCCTGGAGGTCATCGTTGACCGCGGCGAGACCGGCCCGGCCAACGGGGACCGCGAGGCCACCGCCGCCCGGTCCCTCGCCGCCCTCGCGGCCAAGGCCCTGATGCGCTGAGCCACCGCCGGCGAACCGGCCCATCGGCAGACGGACCGGCCCACCGGCAAGCGGCTTGCTCCCGGCTCGGACAGCATGGGACGCGTGCCCAGGGCTGGAGGCGTGATGGCGGGTCGGGCCACGATCGGGGAGCGTGCGGGGCGGTACCGGGAGGCGTTCGGGTTGCGGCGGGACGAGGTCGCGGAGGCGGTCGGCCGCAGCGGCGAATGGCTCAGGTCCGTCGAGGGCGGCCGCCGCCCGATCGACCGGTACACCATGGTGAACGCCCTCGCCGAGGCGCTCGGCGTCGCCCCGGCCGAGCTGCTCGGCGGACCGGCCGGTACGGGCGAGGCGGGGCTGCGCGACGCCCACCGTGCCGTCCCCGCGCTGCGGCACACCCTGCTCCGCGCAGGACTGCCGCAGCCCACCGGCGAGGACTCCGTCCCACCGGGCGCCGTGCCGGACGGGCTGCGCAGGAGGGTCGACACGGCTCACGACCTGCGCCGCGACGGCCGGTACGGCGACCTCGGCCTGCGGCTGCCCGCCCTCCTCGACGAGCTGCGCCGCCTCGCGGCGCAGGCCGAGGGTGCCGCGCGCGCCACCGCCGACCACCTGCTCACCGAGACCCTCCACCTGGCCGCGACCCAGCTGCGCCGCCTCGGCCACCCCGACCTCGCCGCGGTGGCGGCCACCCGGGCGGAGCAGGTGGCCGCCGCGTCCGGTGACCCGCTGCTGCTCACCGTGGCCGACTGGATCCGCGCCGAGGCCTGTGCCGCGGCCGGCGCCCGCGCCGAGGCCGAGGCCCTCACCGCCCGCGGCCTCGACCGCCTCGACCCGCTGCTCGGCACCGCCAGTGCGCCGACCAGGGCGGTGTGGGACCTCTGGGGCACCCTGCACGCGGTGGCCGCCGTCCTCGCGGCGCAGCGCGGGCGGCAGGCGGAGAGCGCGGACCACCTCGCCGAGGCGGCCCGGGCGGCCGGTGCCGTCGACCGGACGGGCGGGCCGGCCGAGCCGCCGACCGACTTCTGCGGCGCAGAAGTGGCCGTGCACGGCCTGCACGCCGACCTCGAACTCGGTGCCGACGGCGAGGCCCTCGCGCGGCTCGCCGCCGTCGACGCCGCCGAGCTGCCGAGGGACCGCCGCGCCCGGCACGGCATCGACCGCGCCCGGCTGCGGGCCCGGACCGGCGACGACACGGCCGCGCTGCGCGAACTCCTCGCCGCCGACCGGCTCGCTCCGCAGACCGTCCGGGCGCACCCGCTCGTCCCGGAGCTGCTCCTCTGCGCCGCCCGCCACGGCAGATCCGCCGCCCTCGCCGCCGACACCGCCGCCCGGCTCGGCATCCGGCTCTGAGCCCGGCCGAGCCGCCCCCGCAGGCGCTCCTCGATAGAATCGGATCATGGCAACGACGATCCGGGTGGCCGTCGAGACCTCCGTGACGGCCGACCGCGTGCTGGATGCGGCGCACGACTTCTCCGCGCGCAGGGCCTCGGTCTTCCCCGCCGTGTCGCTGAAGCACCTGCGGGTGCACCGGCTGGGCGACTCCTCGGCCGAGGTCACCGAGGGCAGCCGGGCGGGGGCGGTGGTCTGGGAGCGCTGCGCGTACGACTGGTCCCGGCCCGGCTCGGTGAAGGCCGAGGTGGTCGACTCCAACGTCTACATCCCCGGCAGCACCTGGGAGCTCACCGCCCGGCCCACCGCCGGCGGCAGCCATGTGGAGATGACCTGGGTCCGGAACTTCCTCCCCAGCCCCGGTGCCCGGCTGCTCGGCACGGCGTACCGCACGGTCGGGCCCCGGATGTTCCGGCACGACGCGCGGCGGGTGCTCCGCGCCCTGGAGAAGGGCGCCTAGGTGGCGGCGGGCGGCCCCGACCCCGGGAGCGGCTGAGCCGATGGATCTCGAGCTGGTCGTGATCGGCACGGCCATCACCCTCGGACCGCTGCACAACAGCGCCTTCATCCTGCTGCTCGCCTCTTCGCGGGGCGTCCGCAAGGGGCTGGCCTTCCTGCTGTCCTGGCTGGCGAACCTGGTCGTGGTGGTCGCCTGCGTGGTGCTGCTGACCGGCGGGACCCCGCCCGCCCACCATAGCCCGTCGTCGACGGCCGCGGTCGCCGCCAAACTCGCGATCGGCCTCGGCCTCGCGGGCTACGGCACGTACCGGCGACGCCGGCCCCCCAGGCCGCACCACCCACCGAGCTGGACGGCCCGGATCGACCACGCATCGCTCGGCACGGCCGCCGGGCTCGCCTGGCTGCTGCAGCCGTGGGGGCTGGTCGGGGCGGGCGCCGCCACCGTGGTGGACGCCGACCTCTCCTCGCTCTCCGACTGGCTCGCCCTCGCCGGGTACTGCCTGCTGGCCACCCTCGGCCTGATCGTCATGGAGATGTACACCGTCTGGGCCCCGGCCGCCGCGAGCGCCCGGCTGACCGGCCTGCGGGCCTGGCTGGAGGGGCACCAGGACCAGCTGATCATCACGTTGTCGCTGCTGGTCGGTCTCTGGCTGACGGCCAGCAGCATCTACCAGCTGGTCACCTGACGGCCCGTCGATCACTTCCGGTCATCCGCCTCCGCCGGTCGCACGCCACCGCTATCGTCTGCCGGAATGCAACGGCGGCACCGGGGGGTGGCGATGTCGGGACAGTACGGCGGGTCGGGCGCGCGGGCGGGAGGGGGAGGCTGCGGGTGCGCGGCCGTCCTGCTGCTGCCCGGCTGGTTCGTCGCGGGGTACCTGCTCGCGCTGCCCGCGGTACTGCCCTGGGTGATGGCCGCGTCCACCACACCTCAGCCCCCGCCGACGGCCTCCCAGCGGGCCGTGCTGTGGGCGATCGCCGGCTTCACCGCGCTGATGCTGGCCTGGATGGCGACCGGCCGGGGCAGACCCCGGCCGGTCGCCCTGCTGGTGCACGCGGCGGCGATCGGCGCCGCGGTGGCGGCCGCCTGCCTCGGCGCGTCGGAGGCCGTCCGCGGCGCCCTGTCCGACCCGTCACTCGGGGACGCCGCGACCCGCGCGGCCGGCGAACGGGTGCTCGCGTCCACACTCGCGACGGTGGCCTCGGGCGTCGCCGCCGCCGTCTGCTTCTACGTGATCCGCTGGTGGGGCCGCCGCACCGGCCGGATCACGGCACCGGTCCGGCCGGTGCGCATCCCCTACACCCCCCGCCCCTGTACCCGGACGGAGGTGCGCCGGCCCGCCGCGGGCGAGGTGTGGCTGGCGGAGGTCCCGCTGCACGAGGACCGCAGCCAGACGCTGCGCCACTACTGCGTCGTCGTGCAGAACCACCCCGGGCACGCCTCCGTCCTGCAGATCACCAGCCAGTCGAAGGAGCACCGCCAGGACTTCATCCGGATGCCCAACGACGGCTGGGACTTCTACTCCGGCAAGGATCACTGGCTGGAGCTGCGCCGCCGTGAGGTGCCGTACGAGCTGTTCCTCAAGAGCGCGCCGCAGGGGCCGTGCCCGCCGGGCACCTGGCAGGAGATCGTCCGCGCCGGGGCCTGAACCCCCAGGGTGACTCGGCCCGTCAGGCGGCGGGTGCGGGCAGGATCCCCAGCAGGGTGCCGATGCGGCGGATCTCGTGGTCAAAGTAGGCCCTCGGCTCGGCGACGATCGCCGAGCGGTGGCCGAACACCTCGAAGGAGACCGCGCCGCACAGGTACGTCCAGGCCGACAGCCCGGCGACCACCAGGTCGGCCGGGGCCTCCCCGGGCAGCCGGGCGAGCAGTGGCTGCAGCGCCTGCCGCGCGTCCTCCGGAGCGGCGGGCGCCGGGCCGGGGCGCCAGCCGCCCGCCGCGGCCGCCGTGGCGAACAGGCCGCCGATCAGGAACGGCAGGCGGGTGCCCGGGCCGGTGGTGTCCGCCGGAGCGGCGTAGCCGGGGACGGGCGAGCCGTAGATCAGCGCGTACTCGTGCGGGCGCGCCACGGCCCAGTCGCGCACGGCGTGGCACAGGGCCAGCCACCGCTCGCCCGGGTCCCGGCCGGCCGCCGCTGCGACGGCCGCGTCCGCCGCGTCGCCCAGCGAGTCGTAGCTGTCCGTGATCAGCGCGGTGAGCAGGGCGTCGCGCCCGGGGAAGTACCGGTAGAGCGCGGAGGCCGAGACCAGGCCGATGTCCCGGGCCACCCCGCGCAGCGAGAGGCCGTCCGGCCCGTGCTCGGCGAGCTGCCGGCGGGCGGCCTCCTTGATGTCCCGGGTGAACTCGATGCGGGCGCGTTCGCGGGCGGTGAGCGGCTTCGGGGTGGCGGACATGCGGCTCATCCTCGCACTGCCCGAGAACAGTGGCAACAATCGAGCACGGCGAGCTCCGACGAGAACGCCGTGCGAAAGTGAGCACGGTGTTCTTGACAGTGTCGGCCGCATCCGCCAGGCTCGACGGCGGGGCGAGAACGGTGTTCTCCCATCGGTTCGCCGCCACCCGCCGCATCCCGCGTCGTCCCGCCCGATCCGTCCCGCCCGATCCGTCCTCCTGGGGGAGTCCACCGTGAGCAAGCACCTGATCGTCGGAGCCGGCCCCGTCGGCACCGCCGCCGCCCGACTGCTCGCCGACCGCGGCGAGGAGGTCACCGTGGTCACCCGCTCCGGCCGGACGGCCGCGCCGCTGGCCGGGGTGCACCACCTGCGGCTGGACGCCACCGACGCCGAGGCCCTCGCCGCCGCTGCCGCCGGCACCGCCGTGCTCTACAACTGCGCCAACCCCGCCTACCACCGGTGGGCCACCGACTGGCCGCCGCTCGCCGCCGCGCTGCTCCGCGCCGCCGAGAGCTCCGGCGCCGTCCTCGCCACCGTGAGCAACCTGTACGGCTACGGCGCCGTGGACGCCCCGATGACCGAATCCACCCCGCTCGCGCCGAACTCGGTCAAGGGCGGGGTGCGCGCCCGGATGTGGCAGGACGCGGAGGCGCTGCACAGGGCCGGCCGCATCCGCGCCACCGAGATCCGCGGCTCCGACTACCTCGGGCCCGGCGCGCAGAGCGTGCTCGGCGAGCGCGTCCTGCCGCGCCTGCTGGCCGGTCGCGGCGTCCAGGTCCTCGGCGACCCCGACACCCCGCACAGCTGGACGTACACCCTGGACGCCGCCCGGCTGCTGGTGGCCGTCGGCAGCGACGAGCGCGCCTGGGGCCGGCCGTGGCACGTCCCGAGCAACGCCCCGCGCAGCCAGCGGGAGACCCTCGCCGACCTCGCCCGCGCGGCCGGACTGCCGCCGGTCAAGGTGAGCCGGATCCCGGGCCCGGCACTCGCCCTGCTCGGCCTGGTCAACCCGGTCGTCCGGGCCGTCCGGGAGACCGCCTACCAGCTGGAGCGCCCGTTCGTCATGGACTCCACCGCGGCCGAGCGGACCTTCGGCCTGGCCCCGACCCCGTGGAACGAGATGCTGACCGCCGTCGTCGACTCCTACCGCACCGCCTGACCGGCCCGCGCCCGTGCGCCGCGCCGTGCGGACCGTAGGGTCGGGGCATGCTCCTGTGGATCAACGGACCCTTCGGCGGCGGCAAGACGCAGGCCGCGTACGAGATCCGGCGCCGACTGCCGGGCAGCGTCGTCTGCGACCCGGAGCACGTCGGCTTCGGGCTGCACCGGATGACGCCGCCCGGCCTGCGCGGCGACTTCCAGGACCTGCTGGCCTGGCGCCAGGGCGTGGTCGAGGTCCTCGACCTGGCGCTGACCCGGCACCCCGGCCCCGTCCTCGCGCCGATGACCGTCGTCGACCCCGGGTACTTCCGGGAGACCGTCGGCCGGCTGCGCGAACGCGGCCACGACGTACGGCACTTCGCCCTGCTCGCGGAGCGGCGCACGGTGCTGGACCGGCTGCGCGGCCGGGGGCTCGGCCACGCCGTGCGGCTCGTCGCCGGCAAGGACGCCCCGCTGCGCCGCGAGAGCTTCGCGGTCTCCCGGCTCGACCTGTGCCTGGAGCGCCTGCAGGGTGAGGAGTTCGCCGAGCACCTGTGGACCGACCGGCTGACCGTCCATCAGGTCGCCGACCGCATCGCCGCGTCCGCCGGGCTCGCGCTCGTCCCGGACACCGACAACGCCCTGCGTGGCGCCCTGCGCCGGACCTGGACGAGTGTTCGGCACATCCGCCTCGACTGACGCCGCGGCGGGATAGCCTGCACGTGATCGCCAACGATCGCCAACGATCGACACGGGCGGACGCCGAAAGGACATCGGGATGCAGTTGCGCTGTGCCGTGCTCGACGACTTCCAGGGCGTCGCGACGACGCTCGCCGACTGGTCCCCGCTGGAGGGCCGGGTGGAGGTCGTCAGCTTCCGCGAGCACTTCGCCGACGAGGACGGACTCGCCGCCGCCGTGGCCGACTTCGACATCATCGTGACCCTGCGCGAGCGGGTGCCCTTCCCGGCCTCGCTGCTGCGCCGACTTCCCCGGCTGCGGCTGCTGGTCGCCTCCGGCATGCGGAACTCCGTCATCGACCACGCGGCCGCCGCCGAGCAGGGCGTCACCGTCTGCGGCACCGGGAGCCTGTCCACGCCGCCGGTGGAGCTCACCTGGGCACTGATCCTCGGCCTCGCCCGCGGGCTGGTCGAGGAGTCCACCGCGCTGCGGCAGGGCGGCCCGTGGCAGAGCACCGTCGGTGCGGACCTGCACGGCCGCCGGCTCGGCCTGCTCGGCCTCGGCAAGATCGGCAGCCGGGTCGCCCAGGTCGGCCTGGCCTTCGGCATGGACGTCGTCGCCTGGAGCCGGAACCTCACGAAGGAACGCGCCGACGAGGTCGGTGTCTCCCTCGCCCCCTCCAAGGAGGACCTGCTGGCGAGCAGCGACGTGGTCTCGATCCACCTCGCCCTCGGCGACCGCACCCGGGGGCTGCTGGGCGCACCCGAACTCGCCCTGATGAAGCCCACCGCCCTGCTGGTCAACACCTCGCGGGCCGCGATCGTCGACCAGGACGCCCTGCTCGCCGCGCTGCACGGGGGCCGGATCGCCGGCGCCGGCATCGACGTCTTCGACATCGAGCCGCTGCCGGCCGACCATCCGATGCGCACCGCGCCGCGGCTGCTCGCCACTCCGCACCTCGGCTACGTCTCCCGCGCCAACTACGAGACGTACTACCGGCACGCGGTCGAGGACATCGAGGCGTACCTGGCGGGAGAGCCCGTCCGGCTACTCGGCTGACCGCTCGGGCCGGCCGCGCTCCGGCGCGGCCGTGCGGGGGCGCTGGGCGGGGAGCCCACCGGCCCGCTCGGCGCCCCGGTTCAGCGCCTCCTCCACCGACTCGTAGACGGCGAGGTAGGCCCGGCCGCCGGTCTCGTCCAGCGCGCGGTTCACCGCGGGGCTGGCGGCCGACAGGCGCAGCCGGACCCCGACGGCGCCGGCGTCCCGACCGAACCGCCGCAGGTAGTCCACGCCGGCGGCGTCGCACACCAGGACCCGGGCGAGGTCGAGGACCAGCAGCCGCCGCCCGGTCCGCAGGGCGAGGTCGAGCCCCTGCCCGGCCAGCAGCAGGCTCTCCCCGGTCAGAGTGCCGGTCACCCGGCACAGCGCGCCGTCATCGCCGACCGCGTCGCACACCATCTCCAGGGCGGCAGGGTCCCTGAGCTGCGCGCCGTTCGCGTCGTCGGTCATCGCTCCGCACCTCCCTGCTGCTCTCTGTCGCTTCCGGACGGGCCGGCGCCGGGCCGGGCCCGGATCGGGCGCCTTCGCTTCTACCCGCTGCCGCCAGGTTCGGACGGCCAGGCAGGGAAAACTACGCGATCGACCCGGTGCCCGTCACATCGCGGCGGGCCGGCGCCGCATCGGCGGCCGGTCGAGCACCTCGATGTGGACGATCCGGTCGTCGACCACGTCGAGGACGAGCAGGCCCCGGTCGGCGAGCAGCGGGACGCAGCGGTGGCCGGGGCCGTACGGGCTGCCCGGGGGGTGTTCGGAGGTGCGGATGCTCTGGCAGTTCTCCTGGCCGCAGCCGCACTCGGCGACCAGCCGGAGCTCCTGCACGGCGACCGCCAGCCGGTGTTCGCCCTCCTCCAGCAGGAGGGCGGTCAGCTCGTCGGCGAGGTCCGGCAGGACCTCGCGGACCAAGGGGCGGCTCCGATCCATGGCGGGAGAGTAGTGGCCGCGGCCGCCCATTGCCAGAGGCGAACAGGTGTTCGAGAATGGAGGTGTGACCGCCGATGTCCCCTTCTCGCGTGCGGCGCGGCCGCCCACCGTGCCCGGGGACGTGGTGTTCGCGCCGCAGGAGCTGATGAACGGGCCCGGTCCGTGCCGGGACGTGGCGCCGCGCTGGCGCTGGGTGCAGATCCGGCTCGGCGGCGGCTGGCGGGCCGCCGAACTCACCACCTGGCGGCGGCACCACGGCAGCACCGCCTGGGTCGCGCTGGTCCGGTGGGGGAGCGGCGGCTCCGACTGGGGATGGGTGCTCTACGACCCGGCCGTCCTGCAGCCCGCCCCGGAACCCGCCGCACCCTGGCCCGGCCGGGCGCGCGAACGCCGCCCCGACCGGCGCTGACGCGCCCGCCGGACGGTCAGGACACCGCCGGACGCTCAGCCCCCCGGACGGTCAGGACACCGCCGGACGCTCAGCCCCCCGGACGGTCAGGACACCGCGCGCAGCCCGTGGCCCGCCCGCTCCACCGCCGCCTGCAGCTCGTCGCGGTTCATCGTCGAGCGGTGCGGGATGTCGAGCTCGGTGGCCCGCTTGTACAGCTCCGGCTTGGTGAGCTTCGACAGGTCCTCCGCCGCCTTCGACGAGCCGACCCGCTTCTTCTCCTTCGCCGCCCCCGCCCCGGACCCGCCGCCCAGGGCCGCCGCCGAGGTGCTCTTCTTGCCGCCGGCCGCCTTGGGCGTCCGTCGGGCCGCCGCCGGGCTCTTCGGCGCTCCCGCCTTCTCCGCGCCGCGGGCGTCGTCCAGGCTGCGCCGCAGCACGTCCATCAGGTCGACGACATTGGTCGCCTCGGCGGGCGGGCCCTCCGAGAGCACCGTCTCCCGCCCGGCCTGCTTGTCCTCGATCAGCGTGCGGACCTGCTCCTCGAAGGTGTCCCGGTACTCGTCCGGGTCCCAGTCGACGGCCAGGGTGTCGATCAGCTGCTCGGCCGTGCGCAGCTCGGCGCCGCTGAACTTCTCCTTGCCGTCGGGCAGGTCGTCGATCTCCCGGTGCGGGTCGCGGACCTCGTCGGCGAAGTGCATGGTGTGCAGCTCCAGCAGGCCCTTCTCGGCGCGGACGGCGGTCAGGTACTCCTTGCCGCGCATCGAGAACATCGCCAGCCCGGCCCGGTTCGACCGCTCCAGGGCCCTGGTGAGCAGGGCGTAGATCTTGCCGTACTCCCGGCCCTTCGGCCCGAGGTAGTACGTCTTGTCGAAGTAGATCGGGTCGATCGCGGCCAGGTCGACGAAGCCGGAGACGTCGATGGTCCGCGAGCGGCCGGGCGAGATCTGCTCCAGCTCCTCCGGGTCCACCACCACGTACTCGCCGTCGCCGACCTCGTAGCCCTTCACGATGTCGGTGAACGCGACCTCCTCGCCGGTGCGTTCGTTGACCCGGCGGTTGCGCACCCGGTCCGAGGTGCCGCGCTCCAACTGGTGGAAGCGGACCGTGTGGCTCTCCGTCGCCGTGTACAGCGCCACCGGCACGGTCACGAGGCCGAACGTCAGGACGCCCGTCCACACAGGCCTGGCCATCGCCGCTCCTCTCGCCGCGGGGCCGCCGCCGCGCCACCCGGGAACGCACAGCCGCACCGCCTTCCAGCGTACGGACCGGGCGGACCGGCGGCACGGCGGTCCGGACTGCCCCCGACCAGCGGCTTCAGCGCCGACCCGCCTCGGACGGGCGGTCCTCGCCCGGCGCGCCGGGTAGCCGCTCCGCGGCCGGGAGGTCGGCCAGTCGGGCCCGGGCCCGCTCGGCGCGGTCGCAAGCCAGGGCGGCCCGGTCCGCGCCGGCCGTGGCGTCCTGCTCGGCCTCGCCGCGTGCGCGGCCCGCCGCGGACCGCTCGGCCTCTGCCGCGGTCAGCTGCTCCTCCGCGGCCAGCACGGCTGCGCGGGCCCGCTCGGCACGGTCGGCGGCCTTCCGTTCGGCGGTGGCCAGGCGCTCGACGGTCCGGGTCAGCCGCCGGTGCTCGCGCGCGGCGCTCCGCTCCTCCTGTTCGGCCTCGGCCAAGGCGCGCTCCGCCTCGGCGCGCTGCCGACGGACCTCCTGCGCGGCGGCGCGTGTGCCTGCGGTTTCTGTGCCGGTGCGAGCCCGCCCACGCGGGGCGGCTGATGCGGCGGGTGCGGCCGGTTCCGCCGGTTCGGTCGGCGATTCGGCCGGTTCGGTCGGTAGGCCCCACCCGGCGGGCAGCCCGTCGGCGGGCAGCGAGCCGCTCTCCTCCAGGGCGGCGGTCAGCCGCCCGGCCGCGAACAGCTCCGCAGCGTCCTCGCCGGCCAGGGCGGCCCGCAGCGTCTGCTCCACCTCCCGCAGCGGCGCCTCGCCGAGCTGCTCGCCCGCCTCGGCGGCGGCCTCCCGGACCTGCGCCGTGAGCGCGGCGACCAGCCGACGGCGCTCGGCGGTCAGCCCGCGCAGGGCGGGCCCGGCGAGTTCGCGCTGGGCGCGGCGCAGCGAGCGGCCGAGGTCGAGCAGGGCCCGCGCCTCGTCGGGCCGGGAGCGGACCAGCAGATTGACCGCCCAGGCGCTCCGGGTGGGCCGGTGCAGGGCGGTGATCCGGGCGGCGAGCGCCTTGTCGCCGGTCTTTCGGGCCTCGGCGGCGGCCTGCGTCCGGGCGGCGGTGAACCCGCCCGGGGGCAGTGTGTACAGCCGGTCGGCGACGGCGTCGAAGCCCTCCTCCACGGCACTCTCCCTGCGGTCGGCCGGACGTCCGCCGGCGGTCGTGCACCTTCGATTCGCTCACCACCGGGCCGCGGTCGCACCCCGAGAACGGCAGCGCGGAACGGTGGCACGGCGCGGCGGCACAGCGGTGGTCCGCAGCCGCACTGGACAGTCCAAGCTGTACAGCAGAGCTGGACAGTTCAGCCTGAAGGTTCTAGCGTGGAAGGCATGGAGCAGCCCACCGCACCCGTCACCGCCTCCGCCGTCCGCGCGGCGCGGGAGCTCCGCGTGGTCTTCAGCCGGCTGCGCCGACGCCTCAAGGAGACGTACGACACGGACGGGCTCACCCCCACCCAGACCTCGGTGCTCAGCCGGCTGAGCAAGGACGGTCCGGCCTCCGCCAGCGATCTCGCCGCCGCCGAGCGGGTCAGGCCGCAGTCGATGGCCGCCACCCTCGCCGTGCTCGACGAGCGCGGCCTCGTGCTGCGCCGCCCCGACCCCGGGGACGGCCGGCGTCAGCTCGTCTCGCTGAGCGACACCGGCCAGGCCTTCCTCGAGGACTGCCGCCGCGCCGGCGAGGAGTGGCTGGCCCGCTCCCTGCAGGCCCGCTTCACCGAGCAGGAGCGGCAGACCGTCGTCGAGGCGCTGGCCCTGCTGGACAGGCTGTCCGACGCATGAACCTCCGCACCGTCCGCTCGTCCCTGTCCTCACTGACCTCGCTGTCGTTCCTGCGCGCCCGCCGCACCGGCACGTCCGAGGACGGGTTCGACCGCCGGCTGCTCGCACCGATGATGCTCGGCGCGATCCTCAACCCGGTGAACTCGGCGATCCTCGCGGTCTCCCTGGTGCCGATCGGAGCCGCCTTCGGAGCCGCGCCCGCCGCCACCGCCTGGCTGGTCTCCGCGCTCTACCTCGCCACCGCGATCGGCCAGCCCGTGGTCGGCCGGCTCGTCGACCTGCACGGGCCGCGCCGGCTGTTCCTCGCCGGCACCGCACTGACCGGTCTCGCCGGCCTGGTCGGCATGCTCGCCCCGAACCTCGGCGTGCTGATCGCGGCCCGGGTGCTGCTCGGCTTCGGCACCTGCGCCGGCTACCCGGCCGCCATGTACCTCGTCCGCAGCGAGGCCGACCGCACCGGCCGGGACAGCCCCGCCGCCGTGCTCACCGCCCTCGCCGTCACCACCCAGACCGTCGCCGTCATCGGCCCCTCCCTCGGCGGCCTGCTGATCGGGCTCGGCGGCTGGCGCACCACCCTCGCCGTCAACATCCCGCTCGCCCTCGCCGGGCTCTACCTCGGCGCCCGCCGGCTGCCCCGCACCGCCTCGCCGCAGCGCACCGCCCCGCCGCAGGGCAGCCGCGGCAGCCTGGCCGCCGACCTGGACCTCGCCGGCATGGCCCTGTTCGCCGCCGCACTCGTCCCGCTGCTGCTCTTCCTCATGCACCCCTCGGCCGGCGAGTGGTACCTGCCGGTCGTCACCGTCCTCGCGGCCGCCTGCTTCGCCCGCCGTGAACGCACCGCCGCCAACCCGTTCATCGATCTGCGCGTGCTCGGCGGCAACCTGCCACTGATCGCCACCTACGTCCGCGCCCTGCTCGCCTACACCGTCGCGTACGCCTTCCTCTACGGCTGCACCCAGTGGATGCAGGAGGGCCGCGGCCTGACCGCCCCGCAGGCCGGCCTCGCCCAACTCCCGCTGTTCGGCACGGCGATCGTCGTCTCCGCGGTCACCGGCCGGCGCCGGCAGGTCCGCGGCAAGCTCCTCGCCGGCGCCGTCGGCCAGATCGCCGCCTGCACCCTCGTCCTGCTGCTGGGCCCGCACTCCCCGCTCTGGCTCCTGCTGCTCGTCGCGCTGGCCTTCGGCATCCCGCAGGGACTCAACGGACTCGCCCTGCAGAGCGCCGTCTACCACCAGGCGCACCCCGAGCGGATCGGCTCCTCCGCCGGGCTGCTGCGCACCTTCGGATACCTCGGGGCGATCGTCGCCGCCGCGGCCACCGGCGCCTTCCTCGGGCACGGCGCCGACACCGCGGGCCTGCACCAGCTGGCCTGGTTCATGCTCGCCACCGCCGTCCTCTACCTGCTGGCCACCGTCGGCGACCGCTCACTGCGGCAGGTCGGCGCCCCGCCGCGGGACACCCCCGCGCCGCCCGCGGCCGCCACCGCACCGACCCGCGGCCGGTAGGGGGAGTTCAGGCGGCACACGCGTCGATCAGGGGCGCGTGGAGGCACCTCCCGGCCGAAGGCTGGGGGCCGAGGTCACCACCGTCGAGGAGTGGCTCACCACACCGAAGCGACGGCGGCCGTGCCGTGCCGCAGTAGCACCCCAATAGACTTCGATCATGACTACCGGGGTGGGCGGACGCGAACTGTACGAAGGCCTGCTGGACAGCGACGGGCCGGACGCCCACCGGGAGGTCGCCCTCCCGTGGCTGGCGGAGGCGCGCGGCGCGTACCGCGAGATGCTGCACACCGCGGCCCGGTGCAGCGGCTGGTGGGAGGGCCGTCGCACGGACGGCCGGGTCGGCGTCCTGCACATGGAGCTGTACGCGCTCGGCCGGGTGAGCGACATCCTGCTGCCCGCCCGGCAGACGCCCGGCGGCAGCTCCTCGGACGACGGAGTCGGCGGGCTCGCGTTCTCCGACGAGGAGTACCTCGGACTCTTCACCGGCCTGGGCATGACCCCGTTCCGCGGGGACGGCTTCGACCCCTTCCTGCACGAGATCGTCGAGGTCGAGCAGGCCGCCGACCCGGCGGCGCCGATCGAACTCACCGAGGTGCTGTGGCCCGGCCTGATGCTGGGACAGCTGCTGTTCTCCCGGGCCGGCGTCCGCATCCGGGCCGGTGCCGCGCACGCGCAGCGCGGCGTCGCGGACCGCTCCCCGCTGTACTGGGCCTTCCGGCGCCGCAACCGGCGGACGGTCGACCTCTCCCACGGCTGGGGCAGCAACTCGCAGTGGGCGACGGACCTGCGGCTCGACTACCGCACCCCGTCCGGCGACCGGCTCAACGTGGACGGCGACCGCCCGATCGACGGCAGCACCGCCCTGGTCCTCGACCACCCGGAGAACCTGAGCCCTCAGGAGCGGCTGCTGACACCCCGTGAGCGGCGCGAGCTGCTCCGCCACCGCTGCCTGCTGCGGACGCCCGAGGCCGTCGCCGAACTCGACCGGGACGCGCCGTGGGAGTGCGAGTTCATGCCCTTCGACTGGCGGCTCCCGGCCGCCGAGGAATGACCCGGCGGCGCCGCGAAAACGCCTTGCCGCCCACCCTGGGCGGCCCCCTACCATCGGCACGCTCCGCCCACTGCTCCCCGAAGGGTGCCGATGGCCCTCGAGATCGACCTGCCGCTCCGCACCGACGCCGAGGCCGACGCCGAGGCCAACGACGTGTCGTGCTGGGAGAGCTGCGGGCCCGACCCGGCCACCGCCCTGCGCGCGATCTGACCGTCAGGCGTCCGCGGTGGCCCCGCAGTCGGGCTGGAAGAACCTGAGCAGCCCGGCCGCGCCGTCCTCGGACATCAGCATCGCCACGATCCGGGCCGACTCCCGAGCGGCCTCGGTGCTGCGCTCGAACATGGCGGTCTCGTAGCGGCGGACGGCCCCGGCGAGGTCGCCGGGCGCGGCGGCGATCTCCCGGGCGAGCTCGGCGGCGTCCAGCATGGCGGTGTTGGCGCCGAGGCCGACCGGGGGCATCAGGTGGGCGGCGTCGCCGAGCAGGGTCACGCCGGGCACGGCGGGCCAGGTCAGCCCCACCGGGAGCGCGGTGAGCGGACGCGGGACGAACGGCTCGTCGCAGGCCCCGATCAGAGCGCGGAACTGCGGTGCCCAGTCGGCGAACAGGGCCGTCAGCGCACGGCGCGCGGCGTCCCGGTCGTCGAAGGGGACACCGCAGGTGGCGAGCCAGTCCTCGGGTGTGTGGAAGGAGAGGAAGACCCGGATCCGCCCGCCGCTCTGCCGCTGGGCGGAGAGCGAGCGGCCCGGGCCGAGCGCCCAGTAGTTGCCGCGGCCGACCAGTGCCGCGAGCTCGGGGTGGCTGCGGTCGGCGGCGGAGATGCAGCTCTCCACGGTGTTGCTGCCGAGGTGGGCCGGCCGGGCGGCGGTGACCAGCGGGCGGACGCGGGAGTTGGCGCCGTCCGCGCCGACCAGCAGGTCGCAGTCGGTCGCCGCCCCGCCCTCGACATGCAGCCGCCACCCGCCGTCCGGCCGCCGGGTGGCGTGCCGGAAGGCCCGGCCCCAGCGGACGGTGCCGGCGGGCAGCGAATCCAGCAGCAGGGCCCGCAGGTCGGCGCGGTCGATCTCGGGTCGCTCCATCGGGGCGTCGTCCGGCGTGTCCTCCTGCAGCAGCAGGGTGCCGGTGTGGTCCAGCAGGCGCAGGTCCTGGCCCTCGCGGCGGGCGGCGCGCAGGAAGGCGGCCTCCAACCCGGCCTCGCGGAGTGCCCGCTGGCCGCTCTCCCGGTGCAGGTCGAGCATGCCGCCCTGGGCGCGGGCGGTGCGGTCGCGGTCGCGTTCGTGCACCACGGCCTCGATCCCGTGCAGGTGCAGGATCCGGGCGAGCGTCAGGCCGCCCGGCCCTGCCCCGACCACGGCGATGCGCGGGCTGCGGGTGTCGGTCTCCACGGTGTCCCCTCCGTCGGGTGCGGCGGCGCGGCCGCCCGAATCGATACGGCGTATCGCGCGATACACTGTATCGATCGCGACGGCGTACTGTGAGCCCGGGCGCGGAGGGATCACGGAAGGGCAGGTCGGGCATGGCGCAGCGGGACGGGACGGACGAGGCGGACGGCGCTGCAGGGGCCGACGGGTCCGGCCGGCCGACCGTCTGGGACCGGCCGGAGCCGCCGTCCCGGCCGGCGCCGAGCCCGCTGAGCCGCGAGCGGATCGTGGCCGCCGCCGTCGAACTCGCCGACGCCGACGGGCTGGAGGCGGTCTCGTTGCGCAAGGTCGCGGCCGCCCTCGACGCCGGCCCGATGCGGCTGTACCGCTACCTCTCGACCAAGGAGGAACTGCTCGACCTCATGGTCGACGCCGTCCACGGCGAGATCGCCGCCGCGGACCCGGACGGCCGGGACGGCGGCTGGCAGGCGGTGCTGCGCGGCTGCGCCCGCCGGACCAGGCGGGCGGCGCTCCGCCACCCCTGGTTCGCCGATCTGCTGGGCGGACGCCCGCAGCTCGGCCCGAACGCCCTCGGCAACCTGGAGACCGCCCTCGCCGCCCTGTACGGTGCGCCCGGTTTCACCGGGATCGACGCCGTGATGTGCGCGGTCGGAACCGTCGACGCCTACATCGCCGGTGCGCTCCGCCGGGAGACCGCCGAGCTGCGCGCCGAGCGCGACACCGGCCTGGACAAGGACGCGTGGCGGCGCTCGGAAGGCCCCCGCGTCTCCCGGATGCTCGCCACGGGCAGGTACCCGGCGCTGGCGCTCGCCGTCCGGGACGGCACCCACACCGATCCCGCCACCGCCTTCGAGGCCGGGCTCGACCTCGTTCTCGACGGCATCGCCGCCGGGCTCGCGCGCAGCTGACCGCAGGCCCGGCCCGGGGCGCGCCGCGGCACGGTGCTGTCGGTGGCGGCTGCCATCCTGCCCTCATGGACGAGCACCTGATGCGAGGGCGGGTCTACGGCGCCGACTACGACGACCCCGATCCGGGGCCGCGGCCCGGGCGCGTCTACCGGGAGCTGGTGGCCGGCCCGCTCGACGGGCTGCTGCTCGATGTGACGGGGTGGAGCGAGGCCGAACTGGCGCGGGGCGCCGCGCTGCCGACCGAGATCGGCGCCCACGGGCCGGGCGGCCGCGCCCAGTACGCCCCGCGCGAGGGCGACCCCCGGCGCTGGGACTGGCGAGGCGACACCCCGCCCTGAACCCGCTCCGGGCACGCTCAGCCCTGCCGGATGAGCCGGGCCGGGACGGGCGTCGCGGGCCGCACCACCATGCCGAAGAACGGCTCCGGGGCGGGCCCGGTGAGCTCGACGGCGAACGCGGGCAGCAGCAGCTCCAGCAGGGCGACCGTCTCCCGGAGGGCGAACTGCAGCCCCAGGCACGCCCGGGCGCCGATGCCGAACGGCAGGTAGGCGCCCTGATCGGACGGCCGCCGCCCGGGCACGGTGAACCGGCGGGGGTCGAAGACCTCCGGCTCCGGCCAGAGCGCCGGGTCGCGGTGCACCAGGTAGGGGCAGACCAGCACGTCCGTGCCGGCCTCGATCCGGTGGCCCGCCAGCAGGTCGTCCTCGACGGAGTGCCGGGGCAGCAGCCAGGCCGAGGGGTAGAGCCGCAGCGTCTCGCTCACCAGTGCCTGCAGGGCCGCCCGCCGCCCGGGGGAGCCGGCCGGCCCGGCCGCCAAGGCCCGCTCCCGCGCCCCGGGGGCGCCGTCGAGCAGCAGGTACAGCCAGGTGAGGGTGGTGGCGGTGGTCTCGTGCCCGGCCACCATCAGGGTCACGAACTCGTCCCGGACGAGCCGGTCGGTGTACTCCGGGCGGTCCTCGGCCGCCGCCAGCAGGACGTGCAGCAGGCCGGGCCCGTGCGGGCCGGGCGGCGCCGAGCGGGCCGCCCCGATCGCGCGGTGGACGACGGCGTCGATCCGGGCCAGCTCCCCGGCGACGGCCGACCGCGCGTTCTCCGCGTTCGCCGGCAGCACGGGCAGCGCCGCCACCACGGTGTCCAGGGCGGCGAGTTCGGCCGCCGTCCGGTCGTCCAGCGGATGCCCGGTGAGGGAGCGCCAGATGGTGTCCAGCGCGAAACGGCGCATCTCCTCGCGCAGGTCCACGGCGCGGCCGGCGTCCGCGTGGCCGGCCCAGCGTGTGGCGCAGTCCCGGGCGGCGTCGGCGATCCGCTGCTCCCAGCGGCGCATCCCGGCCCCGGTGAACTGGCTCTGCAGGAGCCGCCGTTGCGCCTTCCAGGCGTCGCCGGACGCGGAGAGCACACCGTCGCCGAGCAGGATCCGGCCGCGGTGCGAGCGCTTCACGTAGCAGTCCGGACGCCGGCCGAGGACGTGCTGGACGGCCTCGGGGCCGGTGACCACCACGGTCGGCAGGGCGTTGTCCGATCGGACGGCCGCCACCGGGCCCAACCGGGCTGCCAGGGCGAGCAGTTCGGGCATCCCGTGGCCCGCCGCACGCCACCGCCGCACCTCCTCGGCCGGGAGCTCGGGCACCGGAAGGCCGGCCGCCGGCCGGGTGCCGGCGCCGGTCGGGGGGATCTGGGTGGCCACGGGCTTCTCCTGCTCGCTCCGCCGCCCCGGGGCAGCTCCGATCGGACGACGCTGCGTATGCTACCGAACGCGCAGTGTGGCCGGGCGGTCTTCACCGCGGCAACTCCGGTGTCACGCCACGGTGTCCACGCTGGCGGCGGTCACGGCCGCGCCCGCCCCGACGGCCGCCGCCCCGGCCGGGGCGCCCGCGGGCCGGGCGATCCCGGCCGCCAGCCCCGCCTCCAACTCGGCGAGGGCGAGCCGGACGGCGGCGATCCGCTCGCGCAGCTCCTCGGCGTCGTGCGCCGCGCCGGGCCGCGCACCGCGCGCCGGCTGCGGTTCGGCGGCGGCCTGCTCGGCCTCCAGCGCCCGTGCCTCGTCCAGGGAGTTGAGCACCACGCCGATCAGCACGTTCACCAGCACGAACGAGGCGAGCAGCACGTAGGAGGCGTAGAACAGGATGCTCAGCCGGGAGATCTCCAGGCCCGCGTGGACGGCCTCGCCGAGCCCGTCGAGGGTCATCAGCAGGAAGAGGGTGAGCAGCGCCCGGCCGATCGAGCCGTAGTGCTGCGGGTCGCTGTCCGCGAAGCAGACCCAGCCGACCATCGCGTAGACGTACAGCACCAGGGCGCCGACGAACAGGAAGCTCACCGTGCCGGGCAGGCTGCGGCCCACCGCGACCAGCAGCACCCGCAGTTGGGGCAGGAACCGGGCCGTCCGCAGCACCCGGGCGAGCCGCAGCAGCCGCAGCACGGTGGTGTTCTCGCGGACCAGCGGCAGGAAGGCCGAGGCCAGCACCGCGAGGTCGAAGAGGTTCCACGGGTCGCGCAGGAACTGCCCGGGCCGGTCCGCGTGCGCGCCGAGCCGCAGCAGCATCTCGACGGTGAAGACGCCGAGGCAGGCCCGCTCGGCCAGTTGCAGGCCGTCCTGGTACTCGGCGGCGAGCCCGCTGTACGTCTCCAGGCCGAGCAGTGCCGCGTTGACGAGGATGGCGCCGAACACGACGAGCGAGAAGGCCGGTGCCTCCGTCACCGTCCGGCAGCGGGCCGCGAGCCCGGCCCGCCGCGCCGGTGCACTCCAACCGCTCCTCATGACGACTCCTCCTCGGCCGATCGGCGGCGCGGGGCCGCCGCGCCCCGACGGCCGGCGGCGCCTGGTCGTGCCGCGCGCCATGCCCCTCAACGACCTTGCGTCCCGGGGGTCACTCCCGGCGCACCCGTCCCGGTGCGGTCGGTCGGCTGCCGGTCGGTCGGCTGTCGGTCGGTCATCTCGCAGTCGGTCAGCTCGCGGCCGGTTTGGCCCGGACGTGCATCCGTTCGCCCTGGGCGCCGAAGAGCGACAGGAACTCCACCGGTCGGTCACCGGCGTTGGCGAAGCCGTGCGGGGTGCGGGTGTCGAACTCGGCGGCCTCGCCCGCGGTGAGGACCAGGTCGTGCTCGCCGAGGGCCAGCCGGAGCCGGCCGGAGAGCACGTACAGCCACTCGTACCCCTCGTGGGTGCCCTGCTCGGGCCGGGTGCCCTCGGGCAGCGTGCGGACGGGCATGATCATCTTGTAGGCGTGCAGCCCGCCGAGGTGGCGGGTCAGCGGGATGAAGGTCTGGCCGTGCCGGGTGATCGGCCGCGGGTGGATCCGCGGATCGCCGGTCGGCGGTGCGCCCACCAGTTCGTCCAGCTGCACGCCGTACGCCTTCGCGAGCGGCAGCAGCAGTTCCAGGGTCGGGCGGCGCTGCCCGGACTCCAGCCGGGAGAGCGTGCTCAGTGAGATGCCGGTCTCCTCGGCGACCTCGGCCAGGGTGGTGTCCCGCTGCTGTCGCAGTGCCCGAAGCCGCGGCCCGACGGCTGCCAGGACGCCGCCGATCTCGTCGTCTGCCATGGCTCCATTTGCCGATTCGGCAAGAAGGTTTGTCAAGTCGGCGCCGCCCGCCGACGATCGAGGAGAACGGAGGTACACACCATGACGACAGACACCCCGCAGCTCCCGGACGGCTCCGCGGCCACCGTGCCGCACTACGACACGGTGGTGATCGGCGGTGGCGCCGCCGGCCTCGCCGGCGCCCTCACCCTGGCCCGGGCCCGGCGCTCGGTGCTCGTGGTCGACGCGGGCGCGCCCCGCAACGCGCCCGCCGCCGGGGTGCACGGCTACCCGTCGCGGGACGGCGTCCCGCCGCGGGACCTGCTGGCCGCGAGCCGCGCCGAGGCGGCCGGCTACGGGGCGCGGTTCCACGACGGCACCGCGGTCGCCGCCGAACGCCTCGACGACGGCGGCTTCCGGATCGCGCTCGCCGACGGCACCGGCGTCCGGGCCGCCCGCCTGCTGGTCGCCACCGGCCTGGTGGACGAGCTGCCGGCCGTGCCCGGTCTCGCCGAGCGGTGGGGCCACGAGGTGCTGCACTGCCCGTACTGCCACGGCTGGGAGGCCCGTGACCAGCCGCTCGCCGTGCTCGCCACCGGCCCGCTCGCCGTCCACCAGGTGCAGCTGTGGCGGCAGTGGACCGCCGAGGTGACGCTGCTGACGCACACCGAGGAGCCGCCCGGCCCGGAGGAGGCCGAGGAGCTGGCGGCCCGTGGCATCGTCGTCGTCGCGGGTGAGGTGGCCGGCCTGGAGACGGCCGGCGGCGCGCTGACCGGCGTCCGGCTGGCCGACGGCCGGACGGTCCCCTGCCGGGCCCTGGTGGTGGCCCCCCGCTTCACCGCCCGCACCGGACTGCTCGCCGACCTCGGCCTCGCGCCGGTCGACCTGCTGAAGGACGGCCGGGTGATCGGCAGCCACATCGCAGCGGACGCCACCGGCGCCACGGAGGCCCCCGGGGTGTGGGTGGCGGGCAATGTCGCCGACCTCGCCGAGCAGGTGGTCGGGGCCGCCGCCGCCGGCGTCCGGGCCGGGGCGGCGATCAACGCGGACCTGGTCGCCGAGGACGTGCGCCGGGCCGTCGCCGCCCACCGTGACGCCTTCGGCCCCGCCGAGGAGCGGGCGGTGTGCGAGCGCGTCCTCGGCGAGCGCCGGCACGGCCTGGCGGAGCCGCCGGCTGCCGCAGGACCGGCGGACGCGCGGGAACCGGCCTCGGACACCGCCGGGTTCTGGGACGCCCGCTACGGCGAGCACGAGCGGATCTGGAGCGGCGAGCCCAACGCCGCCCTGGTCCGCGAGGTCTCCGCGCAGCGGCCCGGACGCGCCCTCGACCTCGGCTGCGGGGAGGGCGCCGACGCCGTCTGGCTCGCCGCGCGGGGATGGCAGGTCACCGCCGTGGACATCTCCGCGGTCGCGCTCGGCCGGGCCGCCGAGCACGCCCGGGAGGCCGGCGTCGCCGACCTGGTCGACCTCCGCAGGATCGACCTGGCGGAGGACTTCCCCGAGGGGAGGTACGACCTGGTCTGCGCGCAGTACCTGCACTCCGACGTCGACCTGCCCCGGGACGCGATCCTCCGCCGGGCCGCCGAGGCGGTCGCGCCAGGCGGCATGCTGCTGGTGGTCGGCCACGCCGGGCCGCCGTCCTGGCAGCGGCCGGACACGGACGGGCACCACCACGACCACCGGCCCGGGCACGACCAGAAGCGCGAGCACGGGCACGACCACCGGCACGGGCACGGCGCGCCGCTGCCCACACCGGACGAGGTCCACGCGGCGCTGCGGCTGCCCGCGGGGGAGTGGGAGGTGCTGCTCAGCGAGGAGTACCGGCAGGCGATGACCGGCCCGGACGGGCAGCCGGCCACCCGCCCGGACAACACCCTCAAGCTGCGTCGGCTGCCCGCCTGACGGAGTGTCCGCCGCCGCGGCTCACCCGGCCGCGGCGGCGGCCTCCTGGAAGCGCCGGAGCAGTGCCTGCCCCGGTGCGCTCGCGGGGTCGAAGGTCTGACTGCCCGTCTTCCCGGACACCCCGGCCCCGCACAGTGCCGCCGCCCGGCACCGGAAGCAGAAGGCGATCTCGAAGAGCACCTGGGCGGGGAGATCCGGACGGCTGCCGGAGGTGTGGGCGCGCAGCGCGTACCCCGCGTACCCGGAGGTGTGCAGGCAGCAGCATCCGGGCAGCGTGTCATACCGGTTCGGCCTGGAGCAGCAGAGTGGCGATGTCGTCCCACCGGCGGCCCGCCCGCCGGGCCCGGGCGACCAGCTCACGGGCCGTCACGTCGAGGTCGTCCGCCAACGAGTGGTCCAACTGCCCTGCGAGCGAGGCGATCGCGCGGCCCAGGTCGGTGCCGGGCGCCTCCACCAGCCCGTCCGTGTAGAGCAGCAGCAGCGCGCCCGGCTCGAAGGCCGCTTCGGTGATCGGGTAGATCGCGTCCGGGTCGATGCCCATCGGCGGCCCCGGCGGGACCTCCAGCACCCGCGCCGGCCCGCCCGGCGGCCGCAGCACCGGCGGCGGATGACCGGCACTCACCAGGTAGGCCCGCCCCCCGGCCAGGTCCAGGTGCGCGTACAGGCAGGTGGTGAACAGGCCCGGATCGAGGTCGCACAGCAGCCGGTTGGTGCGCACCAGCACCTCCTCCGGCGAGGCGCCGGCCGCGGCGTGCACGGCAGTGCGGACCTGGCCCATCAGCGCGGCGGCCGGGAAGCTGTGGCCCTGCACGTCGCCGATCACCGCGGCGGCGGTCCGCGGGCCCAGCCGGATCAGGTCGTAGAAGTCGCCGCCGACGTCCATGCCCCGGGTGGTCGGCAGGTAGTGCGCCGCCACCCGCAGGCCCTCCACGGCCGGCAGGGTGTGCGGCAGCAGCGCCTGCTGCAGGTCGTGCGCCAGCTGGTTCTTGGTGTCGTACAGGTGCGCCCGGTCGAGCGCCTGGGCGATCAGGCCGGCCAGTGACGTGAGCACCGTCCGCTCGTCGGCGGCGAAGGGGTGCGGACGGTCGTAGGCGAGCAGCAGGCAGCCGACCGGGCGGCCCGAGGTGATCAGCGGCAGCACCGCCCAGGCCTGCTTCCCGGTCACCTGGGGAAGGTCCGGGTAGGCGGCCGCGAGCTCCGCGGAGCTGCCGTAGTAGCCGGGGATCCCGGTGGTGAGCGCCCGTACCGTCGGGGTGTCCCGTATCTTCAGCGGGATGTCCTCGAACCGGGCCATCGCCTCGGCGGTGTAGCCCCGGTAGCCGGTCACCAGCAGCCGGCCGTGCTCGGCGGTGAGCAGGGTCAGGCCGTCCGCGCCGAACGAGGGCAGCACCTGCTCGGCAACCAGCGACACCACGTCGTCCACCGACACCGCCTCGGTGAGGGCCGCGGCCAGGTGCATGATCTGGTAGATCTGCCCGGCCCGGGAGACCGGCTCCGGACGGGACGGCGGCACCGGCTTCGGGCCGTTGACGGCCGGCGTGATCCGCACGCTGATACCGTCGCCGGCCGGGTACAGCCGGAAGGCCAGCCAGCGGTCCGGCGGACGCATCGCGGTGAACGCGGCCGGCTCCCGGCTGATGATGGCCGCCCGGTAGCGGTCCTCGTACACCGGGTCGTCCAGCCACGGCAGTGCCTGCCAGGGCAGCGCGCCGAGCAGCTTCTCCGGCCCGGCGCCGAGCAGCGCACAGGCGGCGTCCGTCAGGAAGACGATCCGGCCGTTGAGGTCCATCGCGCAGCTGCCACCGGGAGGCGCTCGGCGAAGTCCCGTGCCGCGGTCTCCGGCAGCTTCGCCGCAGCCAGCCGAAGCGGCACCACCCGCGGCCGGGACGGCGTCCGCGGCTCGCCCTCGGCGATCAGTTCGCCCAGCCGCGCGCAGCCCGCCGCGACCACCGCCCGCTCCGCCTCGCCCAGGTGCTGCGGGTGGGCGCTCGGCCACAGCAGCAGCAGCGCGCCCACGCACCGGCCTTCCGCCTCGACCGGGGCGGCCGCGAGCGCGAAGTGGTACGGCATCGTCACCGCGGAGCGCGGATAGTCCCGCGCGAAGTCCTGCTGGCTGCCCGCCCACACCAGGGCCCGCCGCCGGATCGCATCGGCGACCGGGACGGGCGCGCTCACCGCGACCCGCGTCCACGGGGCGACGAACTCGGCGGGCAGGCCCCGCACCGCCGCGAGGTGCAGCACCTCCTCGCCCGCCGGCAGCAGGTACAGACACCCGGACGAGGCTCCGCACAGCTCCACGACACCGGTCAGCGCGCCGTCGATCCGCCTGTCCCAGCCCGCCGGGTCCCGGTCACCGGCGGCCGGCACGGGGGGCTCCCCGCAGGCCCGGAAGGCCCGGTGGCCGGGAGGACCGCGCAGGCCACAGCATCAACCGGACAACGCCCATACCAGCGACGCTACGCCCGACACCCCGCCCGGGCACCCCGGCGCACCGCCGCCCCGGGCCCGAGCCGCAGTGCGCCGGGCGGCGCCGCCGGGCCCGCCGGGGGCGCCGCCGTGGTGCCAGTGGTCTGCGGTTACGCTCGGCACCTGTGACCTGACGCGGAAGGCGGACCATGAGCGGCGAGGAACGCGGCGACGAGCGGCTGGAGGCCCGGGGCGAGGTGGCCCTGGCCCGGTTGGCGCTCGATGCCGGCGACCTCGCGCACGCGGCCGACCACCTGGCCGAGGCGATGGTCCACGACCCGCAGCAGCCCGACCTGCACGAGGCGCTCGCCGAACTCTGCGCGCAGGCCGGCGGCGCGGCGGCCGCCCGCGCGTACTTCCCGCTGGAAGGACAGGTCTTCCTGGGCACGCTCGTCTGCCGGGCGCACGTCGAGGCCGCGGCCGGCGACTGGGACAACGCCGTCGGACTGCTCGCCTCCGCCATCGGCTTCGAACCCTCCCGGCCCTGGGCGCACACCGCCTGGCTCGCCCGCGAGGACCTGCCCGACCTGGTCGACCCGCAGGCCGCGGCGCAGGCCGTGCCGCGCGCGCTCGGCGGACTGCCCGACCCGCTGCCCGAGGAGATGCGCGAGGCCGTCCGGCCGTTCGACACCTTCGTCCGGGCCGCCGTCCGCCGCCACCCCCACCACGTCATGCTGCTGGCCCTGGCCTCCGGACTGGTCCGCCGCTTCGGCGACACCGCGGAGGCCGTCCGCCTCGCCGAACGCGCCCACGAGCTGGAGCCGGGCCACGTCGCCGCGGTGATGCTCGGCAACGCGCTGCGCGCGCACGGCGACCCCGACCGCGCGCTCGCCGTCTGGGAGGCCGAACTCGCCCGCGACCCGTCCGACAGCCACCTCGCCGTGGACGTGGCCGAGCTGTACGGGGCGACCGGCCGGCCCGCCGAAGGCCTGAGATGGCTGGACCGCGTCCTCGCCGCCGAACCCGACCACCCCAAGGCCGGCCCGGCCCGGCACGGCCTGCGCCACCTGATCGACGGCGGCACCGCCCACCTGCTCGCCCTCGCCGACCACCACCGGGCCCACCCCGACCACGACTACGCCCCCGAGCTGCTCGCCCACCTCGCCCGGCAGCAGCCCTGGCTGGGCATGGTGCCCGGCACCGGCGAGGCCACCGTCAACCTCCTGCACCGGTTCCTGGAGTCGCCCGACACCACCCCGGAGAGCGTGCTCGAGGTGACGGTCTCTCACCTGGAGGCGCCCAGCGCACTGCTCGCGGTGCGGCTCGCCCTACCCGCCGCGGAGATCGACTTCGGCGCGGTGCCGGAGCCGGACCCGCGCCTGCCGCTGCGACAGGTGTCCTCCCGGATCTGGGCCTGGCAGGACACCGCCCCGGCGCCGGCCGTCCCGGAGCCGTCCGCCGAGGCCGCCGAACTCGTCCGGGCGACCGCCGAGATCGTCTGGCCGTCCCCGCCCGCCGCGTACGACCACGCCGTCCGGCTCGCCGGCCTCGCACCGGAGGACCTGCTCGGCGTCCTCGCCCACCCCCCGGCGCCCCGCGAGGACGGTCTCGGGCGCGCCCTGCTCGCCCACCAGCCGGAGCTGTGGGTGCGCGCCGCGCAGGCCTTCGCCTGCCTGGGCATCGCGCACCACCGCGCCGACCAGCCCTGGGAGGGCTCGCGGCGCCGCGAGATCCTGCTCGACCTGCTGCTCGGCCCCGAGGACTGGACGGTCGAGGCCGCCGGCTTCGCCCTGGCCGCCGTCGCCTGGACGCACCCCGAGGCCCGCGCCGACGTCGCCGACCGGCTGGCCCAGCGGCTGCGCCACGCGGCCGCCAGCGCCCGCACCCGCGAGGTGCCGATGCTGTCCTCGCTCTGCGCCCTGGTCCTCGCCTGCCCCTGGGCCGACGCCGCGGCGCTCGACCTCGCCCGCCGCCTCTCCGGGCCCGCCGGCGCCCGACCCGCGGACGGGGCGGCCGCACAGGTACCGGCACCGCGCCGCGGGCTGCTGCGGAGGCTGTTCGGCCGGCGCTGAGGAGGCACGGCACCCCGCCGACCTGCTCCGACAGGTCGGCATGTTCGGGTCATCGGCATGTTCCGGACGCGTCAGGACGGGCACATACCAGATGACAGGACGTCAGGCGCGCTCGCGCCCAGGCCACAAGGCCGTGCGAGGCCCGCCGGCGTCGGGCACGACCCCTGCCGAACGACGACCGGGCGGCGCGCCGAGCCGCGCCCCGATCCCCACACCACCCCCCCCGGCCCCCGGGCCGTCGCAGCCGCCCCCGGGCGGTGCCGAGCCCTGCCGCGACGCCCGCCGCACCACGAAGGGGTACCGATGGCCGACCTCTACCTGCCCGGCGCCGAACGGCGCCAACTCGACGACGCCCCGATGGCCGGCGACGGCGGATCCCGCACCATCTGGCACATCACCTGGGACCGCAACGCCACCGCCGAAGCCCCCGCCGACCTGGTGCCCTTCGACACCCTGGCCGACTACTTCGCCGGCTCCGGCTCCGGCAGCGCCCCGCACCTGCTCTGGGACCCGTTCACCGGCCGCTGCGCCCAGTTCTTCGCCGCCACCTCCCGCAGCAAGTCCGTCGTCAACGCCCCCGGCGGCGTCGAGACCAACCGCAAGGGCGACATCTGCGTGCAGATCGAGAGCCTGTTCTTCCCGTACTGCCGGGTCGACGGCCGGGTGTACCCGACCCTCGCCGACGCCCCCTGCACCGGCCTGGACCGGATCGTCGGCTGGCTCCGCTCCTGGGGCGTCCCCGACGTGTGGCCGATGGGCCCGCCCACCTGGTCCGCCAACCGCTCCGCCACCGTCTGGAACACCCGCAGCGGCCACTACGGCCACTCCCAGGTCCCGGAGAACGACCACACCGACCCTGGCCCGATGCCCGACCTGTTCGGCAGCGCCCCGCACACCACCCCCGCCGACCGGCGCCGACTCGACGAAGAAGTGAGGTGACCCGTGGCACTCGTGATCGGCCGGATCGAGCCCGGCTTCCTGGACGGCCACCCCGAAACCGCCACCCTCATCCCGCTGCCCCCGCAGAACGGCGGCGCCGTCGGCTGGGGCCCGGTCTACCTGTCCTTCGGCTGCGACTTCGGCGACGCCCTGCTGCGCATCGCCGTCTGGAACGACACCTCCCGGTCCTGGCGGGTCTCCAACCTGACGGTCACCGCCACCGGCGGCCGGGTCACCGTCCCCGTCCAGGACGGCGACTCCAAGGTCTCCGTCGGCCGGCTCAAGGCCTCCGCCACCGACGCCGGCCTCTGCCCCGTCGGCTACCTGGTCGAGGTGGTCCTCCGGGCCTGACGGGTCCCGGACGCCCGCGCCGCCGTGGTCAGGGCCGCGGACGGAGCTGGTGCAGCGTGTAGCCGCGACCCGCCGGGTCGAGCCTGCGGGTCGCCGTGGTGAACAACTCGGCGGCCCGCCGGTAGGAGAGCCGGCTGCGGCCGGTGTACGGGCAGCGATCCGTCGCCGGCGTACCGGCCGGCGCCCGGCGCTCGGTCAGCAGCAGCGGACCGTCCGCCCGGCCCGCGACCAGCAGCGGCAGCAGCCGCGCACTCGACGCCCGCCACTGCAGCACCGGCCGGCCCGGGTACGGACGGGTGCGCCGGTGCAGCAGGTCGAGGTCGTCCACGTTCAGCGCAAGCACCGCCTCCACACCCGCCCCGCTCTCGTGCAGCAATCGCCACGTCACCTGCTCGCGCAGCGGAACCCGCAGCGCCAGCACCGCCCGCAACTCCTCCGGGCCCAGCGCCGCACTCGCCGAGTCCGGCCGCTGCGGCGGCCGCAGCCCCGCTGACGGATCGGCGGCCAGCCAGCCCTGCTCCCGCCACCAGCCGAGCGCACCGCGCAGGATCGACAGCTCCCGGTTGAGCGTCCGCGGATCCGCGTCGGCCGCCCGCCGGGCCAGCGCCGTCCCCAGCAGCGCCGGAGCCCCGTCGCCGTCCAGCACCGCGAGCGGCAGCACCGGCGGCTCGGCACCCCGCCGCGCCGCGCCCGACGGCACCGGGCGGTCGGCCAGCAGCCAGGACCAGGTGGCCAGCGCGATCCGGTACACCCGCCGCGAGCCCTCGCCGAGCGGCGCCGCGGCGAGGTAGCGCTCCACGGCGACGGCGTACTCCACCGGTACGTGGCTGTCGCAGTAAATCACCCCGCCATTAGAACACTGCAATCGCTCTCAACCTCACGGGGGGTCGTCTACCGCGGTGCACGATTGTTGCGTCGCAAAGACTCAGGAATGCTTGTGCTGATCGGCTCAGCGCGGCGAGACTCCCGGCATGACCCCACAGCAGCCGACAGGCCGTCGGTCCGTGCTGCGCGAACCCGCCTTCCGCCGGTTCCTCGCCGGGCACACCGCCTCGCTCCTCGGATCGGCCATGGCGCCGGTCGCCGTCGCCTTCGCCGTCCTCGACAGCGGCGGCGACGGCACCGCGCTCGGCACCGTGATGGCCGCCCGGATCCTCCCGATCGTCCTCCTCCTGCTCGCCGGAGGCGTGGTCGCCGACCGCTTCGGCACCACCCCCGTCCTCGCCCTCGGCGCCCTCTGGCAACTCGCCGCCTGCGCCGCCGTCCTGGCCGTCCCCGCCGTCCGCACCCTCACCCCGCCGTCGGGCGGCCGGACGGCAGCGCTCCCCACCGCGAAGACCCCGGTCGGGAGCCCGGACTGACGGCGCATCGGCGCAGGCCGGAAATCGGATGCCGGGCGGCCCGCCGGTTCCCTAGACTCGCCGCGAACCGCACACCGGGACGGCCGGTGCGCGCAGTGACGAGTCGAGGGGAGCCGGGCCGTGCGCAACCGCACCGCTGTCGTCGTCCCCTCCTCGCGCTACGAGGTGATCCTGGTGTCTCCGTCCACCCGGTGCAGGCTGCGCGGCCCGCACCGGAGGTCCGTGACGAACGCCTGACCCGCGCCCGCCCGACCCGCCGGACACCCGGCGGGGGCACGCGCACCCGCGGCTGCCGCCGCATCGGAAGCCGGCCCCGCCACAGCACCGGGGGCCCGTCCGCCTCGTCCCGGGAATCGCGCCGCCCATCAACCCGAACCACCCGAAAGGCACCGGGCCGTGCGCACCGACCTGAACCGAACCGCCGTCACCGCTCCCGCCACTCCTGCCACTCCCGCCGTCGGCCGCCCCGCCGACCTGCCGGCCCGCGTCCGCAACCTGGGCATCCTCGCCCACGTCGACGCGGGCAAGACCACCGTCACCGAGCGGGTGCTCTACCTCACCGGCGCCGTCCACCGACGCGGCGAGGTCCACGAGGGCACCACCGTCACCGACTTCGACCCGCAGGAGCGCGCCCGCGGCATCACCATCTTCGCCGCCGCCGTCAGCTGCCACTGGGACGGCCACCGGATCAACCTGATCGACACCCCGGGTCACGTCGACTTCTTCGACGAGGTCGAACGCTCGCTGCGCGTCCTCGACGGCGCCGTCGCCGTCTTCGACGCCGTCGCGGGCGTCGAACCGCAGAGCGAGGCGGTGTGGCGGCAGGCCGACCGGCAGGGCGTCCCGCGGATCGCCTTCGTCAACAAGCTGGACCGCGCCGGCGCCGACCTCGACACCGCGCTCGCCTCGATCCGCGACCGGCTCCATCCGGCGCCGCTCGCGGTACAGCTGCCGATCGGCCGCGAGGACGGCTTCGTCGGCGTCGTCGACCTGCTCCGGATGCGCGCCCTGACCTGGACCGACGGCCACGACGGCTGCGACGAGGGCCCCGTGCCCGAACCGCTGCTGGAGGAGGCCGGGCGGCGCCGCCGTGCCCTCGAGGAGGCCGTCGCCGAACTCCACCCGTCCGCCCTGGAGGAGTTCTGCGCGCACGGCACCCTCACCGCGGAGGGCCTCGCCGCGGCCCTGCGCGACCTCACCCGCACCGGCGACGCCGTCGTGGTGCTCTGCGGCTCCGCCTACCGCAACCGCGGCGTCGAACCGCTGCTGCAGGCCGTCGTGGACTACCTGCCGTCCCCGCTGGACGTGCCGGCCGTCCGCGGCACCCTCGACGGCACCGAACACGAACGGCCCGCCGACCCGGCGGCCCCGTTCACCGCGCTCGCCTTCAAGGTCAACGCGGCGGCCACCGGCCGCCTCACCTACCTCCGGATCTACGCCGGAACCGTCACCAAGGGGGACACCGTGCTCGACACCGCGTCCGGCCGCACCGAGCGGATCGCCCGCATCGTGCGCGTCCAGGCCGACCGGCACGCCGAGACGGACCGTGCCACGGCCGGCGACATCGTCGCCGTCTTCGGCCGAAGGCGACCCGCGCGGGCGCCACCCTGTGCGCACCCGCCGCCCCGCTCGTCCTCGAACCGCCGACCACGGCCGACCCGGTCGTCTCGGTGGCCGTCGAGGCGCACCGCAACACCGACACCGAACGGCTGCCACCGCACTCGC
>NSGV01000007.1 GCA_002300355.1 Streptomyces sp. TLI_235 | reverse complement strand
CCCGCGACGACTCGGCCGCTCATACGAAAATCTCCTGTTGTTGCAGGTCAAGGGTCATGTGGTTGTCACGGGTTGGAGGCTGACCTGGTAGCCGAGGTGGTTGAGTTGTCTGACCAAGCGGCGGGTGGCGCGGGCCTTGCCGGTGCGTTCGAGGAAGTAGTCGCCGCCGAGGTCGGCGTACTCGAGGTCGCGGGTGAACATGTGCCAGATCGATATGAGGATGGAGTGCTGCAGGGCGACGAGGGCGCGTCGCTTGCCGCGGCGGCCGACCAGGCGTCGGTAGCGTGCGGCGAGGTAGGTGTCCTTGGTGTGGCAGGCGGTGATCGCGGCCTGGCCGAGGACGCCCTTGAGCCAGGGGTCGCCCGGGCGGGTGCGGCCCGAGGGGCTCTTGCCTGCTGATTCGTAGTTGCCCGGCAGACGCCGGCCCAGGAGGCGAGGTGTCCGGCCGAGGGGAAGCGCCTGATGTCCACGCCGACCTCCGCCAGGATTACCTCGGCCGTGTGTGTACTCACCCCGGGGATGGTGGCGAGCATGTCCATCTGGCGCTGAAAGGGCCGGATGTACTCCTCGATCCGGGCGTCGAGGCGCTTTTGCATCGCGCCAGCTTCGTCGATGCGGTCCAGCATGGTGCGGGCGAGGAAGGCGTGGTGGTCGGTGAAGTAGCCGGTCAGCGCCTCGGTGAGGACGTCCTGTGTGGCGCGTAGGTTGGGAACGGCGAGCGCCTTCGGATCGCGTTCGCCGGCGATGAGGGCCTCCAGCATGCGTCGGCCGGAGACGCCGAGGAAGTCTGAGACCACCGAGGTGAGCCTGATCCCGCAGTCCTCGAGCAGGTTCTGCAGCCGCTGGGCCTCCCGGGCCCGTTCACGGACCACATCGGTGCGGTAACGGGTCAGGTCCCGGAGCTGGCGGATCGGCCGGGGAGGCACGAACAACGGCTGCACCAGACCGTGTTCGACCAGCTTGGCAATCCACTCCCCGTCCTTCACGTCCGTTTTGCGGCCCGGGACGGCCCGCATGTGCCTGGCGTTGAGGAGCCAGCACTCGACATCGCTCTCCAGCAGGTAGAACACCGGCTTCCAGTACGAGCCGGTCGCCTCCATGCCCACCACTGTGATGCCCTCGGCCAGCAGCCAGTCCCGCATCGCCAGCAGTCCTCAGGTGAGCGCGGGAAAGGTCCGTACCTCGCCGCGGCGGCGGGTGCCCTTGCCCGCGCCGGGCACCCGGACGCAGACCTTCACGTCCGCCTTGCTGATGTCGATCCCCGCGCAGCGTTCATAGACCACGTCCATCGCCGGCTCCTTCCACGCCGTGGCCGGGCGGGGCCGTCCGGCGGGGGCCCAGGAGGCGGAAGAGTCTGATACGCGTGCTCGAGGCAACACTTCCGAGCGCCTGACGAGCAGGTCCCCGGTGTCCTGCTGATTGACGGGCTCGGACACGCCAAGCGGCCACGACGTCGGCCGGACAGCCGTGCACCGATTTTCCCGCACTTGGGGCGGCGTCCGCAGGACCCTCGGTTTGCTGATTGGGATGCGCGAACTGGATCGCTCGTATGGACACGTCGGCGAGGTCGTCTGCTGGGACCGTGAACACGCACGTCGAGCGAGGAGGACGGGGGTGCCCGAACTGTGGGCCGGGACGGACGCTGGCAAGGCCGAGCACCACTGCACGGTGATCGATACGGACGGGAAGACGGTGCTCTCCCAGCGCGTGCCGAACAACGAGTCGGAACTCCTGGAGCTGCTCGGCTGCGTCCTGGCGCTGGCCGACGGTAGCCCGGTCACCTGGGCGGTGGACCTGAACGCAGGCGGAGCCGCTCTGGGGATTGCGCTTTCTGGTCAGCCATGGGCAGAAGCTGTTCTACATTCCCGGCCGGACCGTGCACCACGCCTCCGCCGCCTACCGGGGCAGCGGGAAGACGGACGCGAAGGATGCCTTCGTCATCGCGGATACCACCCGCATGCGCCGCGACCTGCAACCGCTGGCCGAGACTGGGGAGATAGCTGTCGACCTGCGGATCCTGACCGCCCGCCGCATGGATCTGTCCGCCGACCGCACCCGCGCGATCAACCGGTTGCGCGCCCAGATCCTGGAGTACTTCCCGGCCCTGGAGCGGGCCTTCGACTACAGCACGTCCAAGAGCGCACTGGTTCTACTGACGGGCTACCAGACGCCGGCCGTACTGCGGCGGATCGGCCGCTCCAGGCTGGCGACCTGGCTGAAGAGCCACGGCGTGCGCACCATTGCGGCCGCGAAGAGTACGGCCGACGCAGCGGTCACCGCGGCGGAGGCCCAATTCACTGTCGTCCCCGGCGCGGTCCGACGCGGGCGGACGGTGGCCGTACCGGTGACAGGACGCCGACGCGGTGGCGGCGGAGGCTGCCGAACGTCCTCGATCCGCCGGTTCCTGCGCGGTCCGGGGCCGCCCGCGCCCACTCGGCGGAGCCGCCAGTCGACGGAGTCCCCGGTCCCTGGCGGTATCGTCCCGGCGCCCACGGTGCGTCCTGCGCTACGACGACGCTACCGGGACGATACGGGCCGTCCCAATGATGGGGCCGCATCCGCCCGGAGATCACCGACGGGACCGCTCGGACCGAACGCCGGAGGGGCCGGCGTCGTAAGGAGGAACGAGATGCGCATCAGGAAGCTCCTCGCCGCGGCTGGCGTGGCCGCCGCCGTTGCCACGACTGGCCTGGCCACGGCGGACACCGCTTCGGCGATCAGCTACGACTGCAGTGGCGAGAGCCACGCCGTCTGCCTCTACTACAACTCCAGCGCCTACGGCTACGGCGCCTACTTCCAGCAGGGCGGTGACATCCACGACTACGGGGCCTACTGGTTCCAGCCCGGCCTCAACGGCAGCAACGGCGTCGGCAACACGGTGAAGAACCACGCTGCGGCCGTGGACAGCTGGTACGGCGGCAACTTCGTCGTCTACTACAACAGCTGGTACGACTGCAGGTACGCCTGCCAGACCATCCCGGCCTGGAAGACCGTGGACCTCAACAGCACGCTGAAGAACAACAACGCCTCGGGCGCCTTCCACTGAGCCCGTCCGAGCCCCCAAGTCCGCGTCCGGGCCCGGGTGGCTCCCGCGGTGGTCCACGGCCGTCCCCACCGGCTGAGGACCACCGCGGCCGCCGATCCACCGAGTCCTCCTCGCCAGAGAGAGCCCACCCGTGTCACGACGCCCGCGCCGTACCGCCCTGCTGATCGCCCTGCCGCTCCTGCTGGCCGGTTGCGCGAGCGCAGTTGCGGAGCCGAAGCCCGGCACCGCCTCCCCGTCGCGCACGGACCCCGTTCCCTCGGTCTCCGCCGTGCCGGCGCTCGACTCGGCCAACGGCAAGCCGCTGCCCCTCGACGGCTACATGCTCAATTACGAGCAGCAGACCCAGGTCGAACAGGCGCAGGCCAAGCTGGTCACCGCCTGCATGAGCCGGCTCGGGTTCACCTTCACCTTCCCCGCGTCACCCAGGGAACTGCGTGGCAGCGACGCTCCCACCACGCGGATCGACGGCCGCTACGGCCCGCAGAACGCCGCGACGATGGCGACCTGGGGCTACCACCCGGAGGGCGGCGTCCCCGCGGAGAAGATGCAGCCCGGGTCGGCCCCGGCGCCGAAGTCACGGGAGGAGACGATCGCGGAGACCGGCTCCTCGGACCCGAAGCAGCGGTTCGGCCCGGGCGGCCAGCTCGTCAACGGCTGGAAGGTGCCCGACCACGGCTGCTTCGGCGAGGCCAACCAGCGGCTCACCGGTGCTGTGAACGGGCAGATCGGCGACCCGCAGACGGCCGTCACCCTCAAGTTCCGCACACTGAGCGAGTCCCAGCAGGACACGCGCACCCAGGCCGCGTTCGCCCGGTGGTCGCAGTGCATGAAGGGGAGCGGCTTCGACTACCCGGACCCGGTGGCGGCGATGGGCGACCCGGAGTGGAACAGGACGCCCATGCCCACCCCGCACGAGATCCGGGTGGCCAAGGCGGACGCGGCCTGCCGGCACGAGCACAACGTGGTGGGCATCTGGTACGCGGTGGACTACGCCTACCAGCAGGAGGCGATCGCCGCCGAGGGGAAGGCGATGGCCGAGGCCAAGGCCGGCCTGGAGACCCAGCTCCGGGCCGCCCGCCAGGTCCTGGCTTCCTAATGCTGTTGTCAAGCGGACTCGGTGACCGGCGGTGTGACCTGGTAGCGCCGTCGGTAACGGATCAGGGCCCAACGGACGTTGACGCGTCGCCGGGCCGGAGCAGGCGGGCATGGCAGCCCCGGCCGGGCAGGACCCGGCTGGGGGCGGGCAAGGGCCGCACGGTCGGCACGTCGACGCCGTGCTGGAGGCCGCCCGCCGGGCGATCCGCGAGGACGCCCCGCGGCCGCACCCCGAGCTGTTCGCCATCCTTACCGACTTCTTCACCCGCGCCGTGGTCCTCCCCGGCTGGCTCGGCTGGGACGACGACCAGCTGCACACCAGCGAACCGTCCCGCGCCCTCGCCCGCCTGCTCGTCCAGCACCTGGAACGCCACGGGCTCGACCTGGAAGACGCACCCGCACTGGAAGCTCCGGAATCGTCGACCGCCCCGGTCGGCGAGGCAATGACCGAGTGCATCGCCTCGCCGACCGCTGAACGCCAACCGCTGGTTCGCCTACGCGGCCGCCGACACCAGCACCTCGGTCGCCTTCCGCACCGTGTTCGGCACCGAAGCCGCCCTCCACGTCGTGGACCGGCAGGGCCCGACCGACGACGGCACGGCCTAGTGCTGGATTCCTCAAGTAGCGGGTATAGAGCCTGTGTTGGGGTTGTTCTGGCAGTAGGGGGTGGGGTGTGCCGGGGTTGTTGCGGGCCCGGGCCGCTGCGGGGGCGGACGAGGAGAGAGTGATCGCCAGGCTGGCCGGGGCGCGGAAGGCGCCGGCTGATCTGGTGATGCGGGCGCGGATTATCGCGCTGAGCCGGGAGGGCCTGCGGGTGGCGGCGATCGCCGCCGAGCTGGGGTGTCATGCGAAGACGGTCCGGTGGTGGCTGCACCGGTTCAACGATCTCGGGCTCGAGGGGCTGGAGGACCGGCCGATCACCGGTCGGCCCAGGCGGCTCACCGAGGCCGAGCGGTCCCGGATCATCGCCCTCGTCAAGCAGGTGCCGCCCGGGCCGCCGGCCCGGCAGGCGGACAGGGAACTGGTCCCGGTGGACGAGGCAGGCCCGCCGGAGTGGACGCTGGACGCACTCGCCGAGGAGGCCCGGCGGCTGGGGATCGGGGTCGGCCGCTCCCAGGTGCGGCGGATCCTGCTCGCGGAGGGTGTGAGGTGGCGTCGCACCCGGTCGTGGACCCGGTCGAAGGACCGGGACTTCGAGGGAAAAGAACGCGGATCATCGGTCTGTACACCTGCCCGCCCGACGGCGCGACGGTCGTGTGCGCCGATGAGCTCGGGCCGGTGATCCCGCGCACCTTCCCGCCGGCGCCGGGCTGGTCGCCGGACGGCCGTCGCATCAAGAACGAGGTGGACTACTCGCGCGGTCCGGAGAAAGACCTGGGTCTACGGGGGCCTGCGCATCCGCGACGGCCAGGAGGTCACGATGGCCGCGCCGTCCCGCAACAGTGCCTTCTACCAGCAGTTTCTGCAGCTGCTCGAGGAAGCGAACCCGACCGGTGACATCTACGTGGTGACTGACAACCTGTCGTCTCACAACAGTGTCTCCACCCGGACCTGGCTCGAGGACCACCAACGCATCAAGCACGTGTTCATCCCGGTCGGCGCCTGCTGGCTCAATCTCCAGGAGGGCTGGTGGCGGATCTTCCGCAAGGCCGCCCTCGCCGGGCAGTCCTTCGCCGACCCCGACGAGGTCACCCGAGCCACCAGCCTGGCCACCACCCAACTCAACGCCCGCGCCCGACCCTGGGTCTGGGGCCGACCAGCACCACCAACCCGACAACTCCGACGCCGCTACATCTACCTGCTTTGAGGAACGCAGCACTCCATAAGGGGTAGGTCGGGAAGCCTCCGGCGAACGGACCGCGCTCGCGGAGCGCGCTCCCGCTGAACCGCCGCCCCGGCTTCCGATGCGGATCAGGTGGCGGAGGCGGACAGGTGGAGGGTGGCGCGGTCCCGTGCCGTTGAGCCGGGCTTTTCCGGCCCGCGCCGGGTCAGCGCCTCGGACAGCGTGCCCGGGCCCTGCTCGTCCGGGTCGAACTCAGCGGTCGACGCGGTAGGCGCGGGGGGTTCGAGGTGGACATCGGTGTCGTCCTCGCTCCAGTCGAGGGTCTGGTGCACCGCGACCACACGGTCCACGGCGCGGCACAGCTGCTCGGCGATCGGAACGAGACTGCGGCGCGGCAGCCGTCCGGTCAGGGTGACCACGCCGTCGTGCACGACGACCTGGACGTCACCCGGTGCCAGCCACAGCGTCTGGCCGAGCACGTCGTGGACGATCTCCTCGCGGATGGCGGCGTCGTGGCGCAGAAAGACCTGCAGCAGGTCACGGCGGGAGACGATGCCGACCAGCCGGCCGACCTCGTCGACCACGGGGAGCCGCTTCACCTTGTGTCGGTCCATGGCGCGGGCGGCCTCCGCGACGGACCAGGAGGCCTGGGCGGTGACGGCCGGACTGGTCATGAGCCCGCCGGCCGTCTCGGCCTCGGCGCGCGCCCGGTCGGCGGCGTCCAGCCACCGGCCCGGGGCGCGGCCCTCCGGGTCGGGCAGGACAGCCTCCTTGCGGAGCAGGTCCGCCTCGGAGACCATACCGATCGGGCGCCCCTGGTCGTCGACGACGGGGATCGCGGTGATGTCGTTGCGGTGGAACAGCGCCGCAATCCCTTGAAGGGTGTCTCGGGCCTGGCAGTGACGACCTCCCGGGTCATCACGTCGTGGACACTGCGATGCTGCACGGTCCTCACTCCTCCGCGAATGGTCTCCCTACCAACACTGTCCGCCCGCCCGGGCGGGACCGCACAGGGCCGTTCGGTCCGGCCGCCAGGGCCGATGCGGCCCGCGACGGCCGAGCCACCACTCGCCATCATGGGAACTGACCACTCCCCAGTGAGGTCGCCATGACGACGGACGCCACCACCCCTCATCCGCAGCCCCGCCCGGGCCTGCTGACCTTCCTCGGCGGCGTCGGCACCGTCACCGGCAGCAAGTTCCTGGTCGAAACCGACCGCGCCCGGGTCATGGTCGACTGCGGCATGTTCCAGGGACTCGCCGAACTGCGCCGGCTCAACCGCCGCCCACTCCCGCTCGACCCGGCCGACATCGACGCGGTGGTCCTCACCCACGCCCACCTGGACCACTGCGGCTACCTGCCCAAACTCGTCCGGAACGGCTTCCGCGGACCGGTACTGACCACCCCCGACACCGCCCGCCTCGCCGAGCTGATCCTGCGCGACAGCGCCCACCTGCTCCGCGAGGACGCCGACCACGCCAACCAGCACGGCTGGTCCAAGCACCGACCCGCCGAACCGCTCTACGACGAGGACGACGTCGAGAACACCCTGCGCATGTTCGACCCCGTCCAGCTCGACACCGACGTCGAGATCACCGACGGCATGACGCTGCGACTGCACCACGCCGGACACATCCTCGGCTCGGCCTGGGCCCACCTCACCCTGGAGGACGGCCACACCCTCGCCGCCAGCGGCGACCTCGGCCGGCCCGTCCACCCACTGCTGCGCCCGCCCGAACCGTTCACCGGCGCCGACGTCCTGCTGATGGAATCCACCTACGGCAACCGCCACCACGAGGAGACCGCCGCCCGCGAATGGTTCGCAGCCGCGATCGAGCGCACCCTCGCCCGCGGCGGCACGGTCGTCATCCCGTCCTTCGCCGTCGACCGCACCGAGGTCGTGCTGCACCAGCTCGCCGAGCTGCGCCGGACCGGGCGGCTGCCCGCCGGGGCGCCCGTCTGTGTGGACAGCCCGATGGCGCTGGCCGCCCTGCAGATCTACCGCGAGGCCTTCGCACGGCGCTCCGGCCAGCTGCGTCCCGAGATCCTCGCCGAAGGCGCGTCGGCCCTGGACCCCGAGCCGTTCTCGCTGATCCACTCCCTCCAGGAGTCCCTGGCACTGGAGCACTCCAGCGTGCCGTCCGTCCTGGTCTCCGCCTCCGGCATGGCCACCGGCGGACGCGTCGTCCACCACCTGCGCCGGCTGCTGCCCGACCCGCGCAACACCGTGATCGTCGTCGGCTTCGCCGCCGCGGGCACCCCGCGCCCGCGACCTGGTGGACGGCACCCGCGTGCTGAAGATGTACGGCACCTACGTCCCCGTACGGGCCGAGATCGTCAACGTGCCCGCCTTCTCCGCCCACGCCGACGCCGCCGAGATCATCGACTGGCTCCGCGACGCGCCGCCGCCGAGCGCCACCTACCTCGTGCACGGCGAGCCCGACGGATCGCAGGGCCTGCGCGACCGCATCGACCGCGAACTCGGTTGGACGGCCGTCGTCCCGCGCTCCGGCGAACGCGTCCTGGTCCGCTGAGCGATCGTGGGGCCGATGGAAGTGCGCCGGAAGGAGGCCACCCCTGGTGAAGCATTGACACCCGTCGCCGCCGGGCGGCAGCGATTCCACTCCGCCGCGTCCCGGATGGCGCGGCCTGCACGACCCACTGATGCTGGCAGTGAAATCGGCATAACGGTCGGAGGCGTGTGGTGAGCGAGGAAGTCGGTTCGTCGACTCGAATCGTGGTGGGTGTGGACGGTTCACCGGCGTCGAAGGCAGCGCTGCGCTGGGCGGTCCGGCAGGCCGCGATGACAGGCGGCAGTATCGACGTGCTGATCGCCTGGCAGTACCCGGTCGGCTACGGCTGGCCCGCTCCCGTCCTCGGGTCCTTCGATTTCACCGGCACCGCGCAGCGGATCCTGGCCGACGCCGTCACCGAGACCGTGGGCACCGCTCCGCGGGTCGACATCCGCCAGCACGTCGTTCAGGACCATCCGGCTGCGGCGCTGCTCAAGGCCGCCGCCGACGCCGACCTGCTCGTCGTGGGCAACCGCGGGCACGGCGGCTTCACCGAAGCACTCCTCGGGTCGGTGGGCCAGCACTGTGTCCAGCACGCCCGCTGCCCGGTCGTCGTCGTACGCGCCACCGAGCCCGAGCCCGGCGCGGAACCATGACCAGCGAGCCGAGTGACTCGGCCGGCGAGCCGAAAGCCCCTGACCGCAATGGGCTGCACAGCTGAGAACCGGAACCAACTGGGCCGTACATGAGCCGACGGCTCGGCACGGGAGAGCATTGTGGGTGATCCGGTGATCGTGGGGGTGGATGGTTCCGCCTCCAGCCTGGACGCGCTGGACGTCGCGGCCCGCGAGGCCCGCCTGCGCGGGGCGGCACTGCGCATGGTGCACGCGTTCGGCCATTCGCCGGGGCGGCTCACGGCCGGTGCGCCACCCTGGCATCCGGCCGACTACAGCCCGGAGCCGATGGTGCAAGGGGCCCTGGCTCGGGCCGAGGAGCGGGCGCGCATGCTCGCCCCGGACGTCGAGATCAGGCCGTCGAGGACGTCGACGACGAACTGGGACGCGGGGCATCGCTTCGAACTCGTCTCGTGAGTCGTCGTTCAGCACCGTGTGCGTTTCAGGTGACGGATGCTCAGCGATGGCTGGGCCTGCCGGTCAGTCGATGCCTTCGATGATGCGGAAGTCGCGCTCGACGCCGTCGGGGAGGGCCACCAGCGCCTTCTGGTATGCCTCGCTCTCGTATGCCGCGACGGCCTGTTCAAAGCTGTCGAACTCGATCAGAACGACGCGTTGCGTGATTCCGGCCTCGTGGGCGACGACTCGACCGCCACGGGACAGGGTGCGCCCGCCCCCAGCCCGGACAGCCGGACCGGCCAGCATGCCGTAGGCAGTCAGCCTCTCAGGGTCGGAAATGGCGGGGTAGACACTGACCCAGTAGCCCTTAGCCATGGAAACCTCCTGTGTTCGGCCGGACACGTCCGACTTCGAATTGACACTCAGATCGATCGATCCCGGCGACGGGTACTGCGGTCAGTTGAATCGCCATATGCGCAGGTTAGGGCTTGATGTGCGGCCGAGGGAAAGACCGGTACGGGATAGACTCAGAACGGCTCGTTATCAATCGGCAGGGAGGGCACGTGGCGCCGGATACGGTGAGTCTGCGGTACTTCCTGGTGCTGGCGCAGGAGTTGAACTTCACCCGCGCGGCCGCACGGATCGGCATCGCACAGCCCGCACTCAGCGCCCGGATGCGCCGATTGGAGGCGGAACTCGGTACGGCCCTGCTGGTCCGCAACACGCGCAACGTCGTATTGACCACGGCCGGTGCGGCTTTGGCGGAGTCCGCGCCGCCCGCGCTGGCGGCGCTAGACCGGGCATGGGACACCGCCCGGAGCGCGGCGGCCGGTGAACTGGGCACGCTGCGCATCGGATACAGCCTCAGCGCCGGGGCTGAGACGGCACCGGCCCTGGTGGACAGGCTGATTCGCGGCAACAGCGGACTCGAGGTCGGCGCGATCCCGATGGCGACACCGGAGATCTCCCCCGCGGTCGCCGACGGCCGCATCGATGCCGGGATCACCCGCGGTGGACAACCGGGCCGTGGCGTGCGCCGGTTCCTGCTGCGGCGTGCGCGCATCGGGGTCCAACTGGCGCAGCACCATCCGCTGGCCGAACACCCGGAGATCGAGATCGCCGACGCGGCCGCGTATCCGCTGCGACTCCCGGACCGTGCGGCCAACCCCGTGATCCACGATCAGCTGTCCGCACTGTTCCGAGACACCCGACCACACCCCCGATTCCACACGCCCGCAGTCTCTTTCGACATGTCTCAGCGCGACCTGCGCGACGGGGTCACCCTCGCCCCGGCTGGAGAAGCCGCGGCCACGGCACAACCGGCCGGTCTCACCTGGCGACCACTGCGGGGCGCGCCCAGCCTGACGATCCACCTGGTCCTCCCACGCGAGCAGTCGCCACTACACCGCCGCATCCATGCCGTCGCCAAAACCCTGGCGCACGAGCTGCACTGGCTGCCGAACTGACGCGCAAGAGGTCAAGCGAGACGGACGCCTGCGGTGGCGAGGCCCAAGACCCTGCGCCCGGCGGACTTCGCGGTGATGACGACGACGGCGGTCTTGCTGAATGTCCGACACGACCTCGCTACGCCGGCGGATCAGCATCCGAAAGCCTGAGCACGAACGCGCCTTCGAGGTACCTGCCGAGTGGCTGTACCAAGCACTCCAACAGACCCGAGCCGACTGGGCTGCCGACTGCGCGCGATGGCACCGAGACCACGAACCTGCCTAACTGAAGCTTCCCCGTGATCTCGGACACTCGTTCTTACGCGGCGAGGGTGTGTCGTAGTCGGGTCTCGTGCGGGGTCAGGTAGCCCCAACTGGCGTGCTTGCGCAGTCTGCGGCGGTTGTAGAAGGTCTCGATGAACGAGAACACTGCGGCTCTGGCGGCGGTCCGGTCGGGCCAGGTCCGGGTGCCGATCTCGGCTTTCAGGACCGCCCAGAAGCTCTCGGCGGCGGCGTTGTCGTAGCAGGAGCCCGTTCGCCCGGTGCTCGCTCTCATGTCCAGCCTGGTTATCTCGGTGCGGAGTTGGGTGGAGGTGTATTCGCTGCCGCGGTCGCTGTGGGCAATGCAGCCCGGCTCCAGTTGGTCGCGTCCGTGGGCCATCTGCAGGACGTCGACGACCAGGTCGGCGCGGTGGTGGTCGGCCATCGCGTAACCGACGACCTCGCGGGTGGCCAGGTCCAGCCAGCAGGCCAGATAGAGCCAGCCCTCGTCCGTGGGCAGGTATGTGATGTCGCCGACCAGGCGGGTTCCTGGCCGGCTTGCGGTGAAGTCGCGGCCGATCAGGTCCGGAGCGGGTCGGGCCTGCTTGTCTGGACGGGTCAGCGACCGGCGGTGGCGGCGGGTGACTCCGGTGATGCCGCGTTCGCGCATCAGGCGCTCGACCCGCTTGCGGTTCACCACGTGGCCCAGCCGCCGCAGCTCGGCATGGACGCGCGGGACGCCGTAGGCGCCCCTGGAGGCAAGGTGGACCACCGTGATCTCGTGCGCGACCGCATCGTCGGCCCGGCGACGCGCGCGTCGTGCCTCCTCGCCTTCGGCCCAGGCATAGATGGAGGAGCGGGGCACGCCGAGAATGCGGCACAGAAAAGCGACCGGATAGTTGGCCTTCTCCGCCGCGATGAACCGGTAGACCTCGCTCACCGGTCGCTCTCCCGCGCGAAGAAGGCCGTGGTGCACTCAACCCGTCAGCGCAACATCCCAGGTGATGGAGGATGTGGCGCATGGCTAGGTTGGGTCGTCCGGGCATGTCGGACACGCAGAAGCGTGAGTTGTGGGACCGCTGGAAGGCCGGTGAGTCAATCAGCGAGATCTCGCGGGCGCTGGGCAGGCCGCCTGGATCGATCTTCACGATCATCAAGTCCAATGGTGGCTACGTCCCACCGATCCGGCAGCGCAGAGCGGGCCAGCGCGACAGCGTCCCGCTTGAACTCCTCCGAGTACCGCTTTCCCTGCTTGTTGCTCACCTGGCTCTACTTCCTCTGGAACCTCACGTCCCAGTCTCCAGGTGTCCAGGTCACGGGGAAGCTTCACCGTACGCCGGGCGCCGCAGGGCGGCGGGACGGCGAACCTGGACGACGAGGCGGTGTTCGCCGCGGTCGTCTTCGTGCTGACGACTGGGTGCGCGTGGCATCATCTGCCGCCGTGCTTCGGCCTGTCGAAGTCGACGGTGCACCGCCGCTTCACGATCTGGACCAGGCACGGCCTGTGGGGCCGGCTGCGGCAGGCGATGCTGGAGCACCTGGTCGCTGTCGAGGTGCTCGATGTGTCGCGGGTGATCGTCGACTCGGTGCACGTCCGCGCGAAAAAAGGGGACTCCACACGGGCCCCAGCCCTGTCGACCGGGGCAAACCAGGCTCCAAGGTGCACGTCCTGTCCGACCGCGGTGGGCTGCCCCTCGTCGTCGGCATCTCCGCCGGCAACACCCATGACCAGCACGGCTTGATCCCGCTCGTCCAGGCCCTCCAAATGAAACACGACCCGGACCGGGGCCTCCACTACCGTCCCCGCAAGGTCCACGCAGACGAGGCCTATGACAGTCCCGAGCTGCGGGAATGGCTCCGGTGGCAGCAGATCCTGCCCAGGATCGCCCGCAAGGGCATCGAGTCGAGCCAGACTCTGGGTCGCCATCGATGGGTCATCGAGCGGACCATGGCCTGGCTCACCGGCTACCGCCGGATCGCTCGCCGCCGGACGTTGTTCACCCAGTGGAGACCGGGGTGGCGGTGGGTTCGCCGCCAACGGGGTGTGGAGCAGGGCGCGCAGTTCGTCGAGGTCGGTATGGGCGGGGCCAAGCCAGGCATTGGCGTCGGCGGGGCCGATACAGCGGACGCATGTACCAGGTCGTAGCCCTCGCTGCCCAGGCACGGGGCGCAGGTTCTCGCGATGCCCAATGTGGCCCCGGTGCCAGTGCAATCCCGTTGTTCATCGCTGGCCCTGCCGACTCGGGAGCATCGCGAGGGCCCGCGACCGCTGAGCCACCAGTTCGTCGTAGGTGCCGTCGCGCTCGGCCCACCGGTGCATCAGGACGCCATGGACGAGGATCTCGCGCGGAGTGGGCTCGGTCCCCAGCAGGTTCATCACTTCGGTGGCAAAGTCATCGAGCGGCAGCGCGTGCGGATTCACCTTTTCCTGTCCTGCCGTGGCGACGGCCGGGGGGACGAGCTCGACGACGTCGACGCCGGTGCCGTCGAGCTGCGCGCGCAGTGCCTCCGAGTAGGCGTGCACCGCGGCCTTCGAGGCGGCGTAGCTGGGCATGGGCGGGAACGGCAGGAAGGCGATGCCGGAGGTGACGGTGATGAAGGTGCCGGCACCCCGCTGGACCAGGTGCGGGGTGAAGGCGTCGATGACCCGAATGGTGCCGAGCAGGTTGGTGTCGATCGTCGTTGCTGCCGCCTGGAAGTGCGCCGGGTCGCGCAGGTCCTCCAGGAACATGACGCCTGACATCGTCACCACGGTGTCCAGCTCTGGGTACCGGGAAAGCGCAGCGTCACGGAAGGATGCGACGGAGGCACTGTCGGTGACGTCGATGTTGATCGTGCCGAATCCATCCTCGGCGAGTTCCGATAGCGCCTCCGGGCTGCGGCCGCCAATGGCCACGGTGCTGCCCGCCGCCGCAAACCGCTGGGCCAGCTCCCGCCCGATTCCGGATGTTCCGCCGACGATGAGAACAGTGCGGTTGGAGAGATCCATGAGATCTTCCCTTCAATCCGGGGCGCCGACGGCGTTCAGGCCGGCGGCGCAGACAGTGATGCTCTCTGTCTCTTTCGAAACAGCGCTATTGCAGTCTTGACGGCATCCGCCAGGTGTGGAACGGCCCCCGTCTTCCCTGGTCCTGCCAGGGCCCCCTCTGAGATACGCGCACCGCACTACGGTGTCGGTATGAAGGACGAGGAATCCGGCAACCGGCTCGGCAGCTATCTACGTGCCCGGCGTGAGTTGGTCTCCCCGGCGCAGGCGGGAATTCCGCCCGGCGGGAACCGGCGTGTGCCGGGCCTGCGCCGCGAGGAAGTGGCTCTGCTCGCCGGCATCAGTCCCGACTACTACTTGCGCCTGGAACGGGGCCGTGACACGAACCCCTCGCCGCAGGTCCTCGAAGCCCTCGCGCGCGTGCTGCAGCTCGACGAGGTCGAGCGGACGTATCTACTCGGCCTCTCGTCGGCACGCCCGAGAGCGCCGCGCCGTCGGCGGCCCGAGCACGTACCGGCGCGGGTGCACGAGTTGCTCGGGCACCTTCAGCTTCCCGCGTTCGTCGAAGGGCGCGCGTTCGACGTCCGGGCCTCCAACCCCATGGCGATTGCCCTCTCCCCCCGTCTGCGGCCGGGCGAGAACCGGCTGCGTTCCCTCCTCCTGGACCCCGAGGAACAGGCCTTCCAGCAGGACTGGGAAAGCGCCACCGCCGACTTCGTGGCCGCCCTGCGCACCACCATCGGGGACGACACCGACAACCCCCGGTTCGTCGAGCTCGTCGGCGAACTCGCCCTGTCCAGTCAGCGGTTCCGCACCCTCTGGGCCCGCCACGACGTCCGCACCCTGGACGGAGGCACGACGACGGTGAACCACCCCGTCGTCGGCGAACTCCGTCTCCACCGCGACAAACTCGCCTTCGACGACGTCATCCTCGTCATCTACTACCCCGACAGAGGCAGCGACAGCGACGAGAAACTGCGCCTCCTCGCCGCACTCGCACACACCGAGCCTGCCGACACGGCGCGCGGCAGACCGGCGGACAACCACCCGCTTCCTGAGACGCCCTGACGAACACCCACCGTCCCTTCTCTGGACCAGAACGTCCGCACCCCTCCGCACCGGCCGCGCCGCCGAACGACCCGCGCGTTCGCCGGCACCGCCGGCCGGGTGGGTCGCCGAAGCCGGCCCCGTACTCGATGTGCCGGTGGCCGCCGACCCGCGAGGGTGGTCAATTGCCGGCCGCCGCTGCTTGCCGGCTGCGCCCGGTGCGGCCGTCGTACTCCTCGCGGGCGGTGATGACTTCCTCGATGTGCCGCACCGACCACTCCGTGAGCGCCTTCAGCGGTTCCCGCAGCGTCCTGCCGAGCGCGGTCAGCTCGTACTCCACGTGCGGCGGCACCTCCGGGTAGACGGTCCGGCTGACCAGCCCGCCGCGTTCAAGGGTGCGCAGCGTCTGGGTGAGCATCTTCTCGCTCACGCCCGCCAGCGCCTGCCGGAGCTGAATGAACCAGGAGGCCCCGTTCCGGCCGAGCTCGCCCAGCACGAGGACCGCCCACTTGCCAGCCGATCTGGTCGAGCAGGTCCCGCGACGGGCAGCCCCGCTCGTACGGATCGAAGGACGGTATGGGCCCGGTGGCATCCTGGAGGCCGCCCTGAGCGGCACGCGCGGCCGTCTCCGACTACCTGCGCACCCTGCCCACCGGCGTCGTGGAGGTGACGGACGAGCAGCGCGCCGAGTCGGCCCGGCTGCGGGAGGCCGAGCGGCAGGCCGCCCACGCGTTGGGCACCGACGACTACTGGGCCACCCTGCAGGGATCGGCCCGGATCCCGTGGTCGGCGGCGTTCCCGAACCGGTGTGCCAGGCAGTCACACGCGAGCGTGACCGAAGTGGACCCCGCTCCCGCGATGGCGTACAACTGCGACAACGGGGCCTCCTGGACCGCTCTTTGGCGTAGACACCCTTCGAGCTACCAAGAGGCCCTGCTTTCATGCGCGGCGGCCGCCGTACTCACCCGATCGAGACTCCCGTTCGACCAGCACCATTCAAGATCGGAACGACCTCATCCCCTGAGAGAAGCGTCGAGACGCTGCGCGGGGCTGGCGTGCGGGTGCTGTACGGGGAAGGCGAGCGCGTGCCGAAGGCGCCGAAGGAAAGCGATCGGGCGGCGTACCCGTGGGAGGTGGCGCTGGGGCGGTGGAGCAGGCCTGGGTGGTGGAGTCGGGGCTATAGTGCAGACGTTTTGGGGACAGTCGGTAAGGCCGTGCCCCGACCGCATCGCCGAGGAGGCCGTCCGATGGGACCCGTCACGCTGATCACCGGGGGCTCGACCGGCATTGGTGCCGCCACCGCCCGAGCCCTGCTCAAGGAGGGCCACCGGGTGGCTGTCACCGGACGGGACGCGGACAAGCTGGCCGCCTTCGCGGCCACGGCCGGAGCGGGCGAGCGGCTGCTGACGATCACCGGGGACACCAGCGACGAGCACGACGTCGCCGCCGCCGTGCGCCGCGTGGTGGACACCTGGGGCCGGCTGGACAACGTCATTGCCAACGCCGGGTTCTCGCTGCCCGGGAATCTGGAGAGCCACGCCCCCGAGGACATGCGGGCCATGGTCCTCACCAACGTCCTGGGCCCGGCGCTGCTGGTGCGGGAGACCCTGCCGCAGCTCAGGGAGTCCAAGGGCCGGATCGTGCTGATGGGTTCGGTCGCGGGAGTGCGCCACACGCCCGGCAACCTGTACTCGGTCACCAAATGGGCCGTGCACGCGCTGGCCGAGAACACCCGGCTGCTGGTCGGCCAGGACGGGGTCGGCGTGACCGTCGTCGCTCCCGGGGTGGTGGACACCCCGTTCTGGGACGAGCGCGGCGGCAGCCCCGAGACGGCGCTGACCGCCGAGCAGATCGCGAACACGATCGTCTTCGCCCTCAACCAGCCTGCGGGCGTGGACATCAACCACATCACCATGCGGCCGACCGGGCAGCTCGGCTGAGCAGGCTGTTAGAAGCGATTCCCAATCCGAAGGTAGGGTCAAGTTTTCCCAGGTCAGGTCTCTGTCTGTCCCTCGGTAGGCATGCTCGAACCGTTGTGTCGGCGCGGGACTGGCTCCGCAGTGTCCTGGCACCCGAGTTGTGCGGGAGGCCCCACTTCCATGCCCAGCCGACCAGAGGATCACCCGACCGAGTCGTCAGACTCGAACCACGATCACCAAGCTCGATTGAACAACGGCTACTAGGGCCTGTTGCGAAAGTGCTGGTCACAGCCATTCGTTGATGGCCGCGACCAGCACTGTTGCCTCGTAGCGGACGGCGAGTTTGTCGTACCGCGTGGCCACGGCGCGGTGTCTCTTGAGCCGGTTGATTCCGCACTCGACGGCGTGGCGCATCTTGTAGTCGTCCTTGTCGAACTTCGGCGGTCGGCCGCCTCGGGAGCCGAGCTTCTTGCGGTTGCGGACCTGGTCGGCCTTCTCCGGGATCGTGCAGCCGATTCGGCGTCGCCGCAGGTAGGAGCGGTTGGCGCGGGAGCCGTACGCCTTGTCGGCTCGGACCTTGTCGGGTGTGGTGCGCGGCCGGCCTGGTCCGACGCGAGGGACCCGGATGCGTTCGAGGACGGGCTGGAACTGCGGGCTGTCGTGCCGGTGGCCTGCGCCGATCAGGAATGACATCGGCTTCTGGCCGTGCTCGACCGAGAGGTGGATCTTCGTGGTCAGTCCGCCGCGGGACCGGCCGAGGGCGTGGTCCTCGGGTTCGGTGTCGACGCCTCCGGGCGGCTCCCGCTGCAGGGCCCTTTTTTACGCGCGCCGGCGGCGTGCTGATGGGCCCGGACCGCCGTCGAATCCACACTGACATCCCATGTGATCAGGCCTTTCACATCGGCCTCCGCCTGCAGCTGTTCGAGGACCCGCTTCCAGGTCCCGTTGCGCTGCCACCTGCGGAACAGGTCGTACACGCGATCCCACGGCCCGTACCGCTCGGGGACGTCCCGCCACGGCGTGCCGGCCCGGGTCCGCCACCGTATGCCGTCGATCAATTGGCGGCGCGGCCACACCGGCGGCCGCCCCGCCTTCTTCCCCGGCGGCAGCAACGGCTCCAGCCGGGCCCACTGCCGATCCGTCAGATCCCCACGTGCCACGGCACGTGATCATGCACAACCTTGATCCACTTTCGCAACAGGCCCTAATACTGCAATCACAGTTATGGGTGGGCTTGTTGTGATTGAGTGGGCTCGTGTCTGTGGATTTTGGGGTGGGTCAGGTTGAGGCCTGGCGTGGGGTTCTGGCGGGGTTGCATGCGCGGTTCGCGTCGCGGTTTGCCAGGTCGGAGCCGCGTGGGCGGGCACTGGAGTACATGGCGGGGCTGATGGCGCCGTTGGAGCGGAAGAACGGCTGGTCGCTGGCGGAACGCGCTGGTGAGGGACATCCGATCGGAATGCAGCGTCTGCTGGGCGAGGCGGACTGGGACGCCGACGGGGTGCGTGACGACGTCCGCGACTTCGTCGTCGAGCGCATCGGCGACAAGGCTGCGGTGCTGATCGGTGACGACACCGGGTTCCTGAAGAAGGGCGTCCGTTCGGCCGGGGTGCAGCGCCAATATTCCGGCACCGCCGGCCGCACGGAGAACTGCCAGATCGGCACGTTTCTTGCCTACGCCTCGCCGAAGGGGCGGGCGTTGATCGATCGCGAGCTGTACCTGCCGGCCTCGTGGACGGACGACCGGGGACGGTGCCGGGCGGCCGGTGTTCCGGACGAGGTGCCGTTCGCCACGAAGATCGAACACTTCCAGGCGATGCTCCAGCGGGCCCTCGACGCCGAGGTGCCGTTCGCGTGGGTGACCGCCGACGAGGCGTACGGACAGGTCAAGCGCCTGCGGTACTGGATGGAACAACGGTCGGTGGCGCACGTGCTGGCGACCAAGGTCAACGACACCGTCATCACTGTCCGCGGCGGCGATACCCGGGTCGACGCCCTGGTCGCGGGGCTGCCCCGGCAGGCGTGGAAGCGCCTGTCCGCCGGGGCTGGCTCGCACGGTCAAAGGCTCTACGACTGGGCCCGTGTCCCGATTCGGATCTGGTGGGAGAACGGCTTCGGTCACTGGGTCCTCGCCCGCCGGAGCGTTACCGACCCCACCGAGATCGCCTACTACGTTTGCTACGGCCCGGCCGGTACCCGCCTGAAGGACCTGGCCACGGTGGCCGGCGCGAGATGGGCGGTGGAGGAATGTTTCCAGGCCGCGAAGAACGAGTGCGGCCTGGACCACTACCAGGTCCGTCGCTACGACGCCTGGTACCGCCACATCACCCTGTCCATGGCCACCCTCGCCGCCCTGACCGCCATCCGCGCACAAGAGCTGCCAAAGGGGGCTGCGATCTCGGACAAACCGGCCTGATACCCCTGTCCGTCGCGGAGATCCGCCGCCTCATCGGCTTCCTCTTACGCCCGCAAAACCTCACGCCGGCACACCATCTGCACTGGTCGTGGTGGAGACGGCGCAGCCAGATGCGCGCACGCCACAGTCACTACAAACGCCGAGGCCAGATCCCGTAACTGTGATTGCAGTACTAACGCTCAAGGTCCTCCGGGCTTGGGGTGGTTCGCCGGCGTGGCGGTGGGCTCGTGGTGGCTGCGGCGCATGGTGTACAGACTGGTGTCGGCGGCGGCTGAACCGTGACCCAGTTTGGGCGGTTGAGTTCTGACCCTCGCGTCGTCGGTGCTCGTGCTCAGTCGTTGTCGGTGGTGGGGACGCGACCGAGTTCGCGGCCCCGCATGCGGTAGGACTCGCCCTTGAGGGAGTGGACCTCGGCGTGGTGGACGAGCCGGTCGATCATGGCGGCGGCGACGGTCTCGTCGCCGAAGGTCTCTCCCCACCGTCCGAAGGGCTTGTTCGAGGTGACGATCACGCTGGCTCTCTCGTATCTGTTCGAGACGAGCTGGAAGAACAGGTTCGCCGCCTCAGACTCGAACGGGATGTAGCCGACCTCGTCGATCACGATCAGCGGGTAGCGGCCGAGCTTGACCAGCTCCTCCTGGAGCCGGCCGGCCTGGTGGGCTGCGGCGAGGCGGTCGACCCACTGGGCGGCGGTGGCGAACGCGACCCGGTGGCCGGCCTGGCAGGCCCTCACCGCGAGGCCGGTGGCCAGGTGCGTCTTGCCGGTGCCTGGCGGCCCTAGAAAAACGGCGTTCTCCCTGGCCGCTATGAAGTCCAATGTTCCCAGGTGACCGAGCTGTTGGCGCGTCATGCCCCGCAGATGGGCGACATCGAGTTCCTCGATGGTCTTGACCGCGGGGAAGCGGGCGGCGCGGATGCGGCCCTCGCCGCCGTGGCTGTCACGGGCGGAGACCTCGCGCTGCAGGCAGGCGACCAGGTACTCGGTGTGGGTCCAGGACTCGGTGCGGGCGCGCTCCGCCAGGCGCTCGGCGGCGTCCAGCAGCGCGGGAGCCTTCATCGCGCGGGCGAGGAACGCCAGGTCGGCGGCGGTCTGCCGGCCGGTGTGGGACGTCTGTCCGTCCGGCTTCGTCGTGCCGGCCGTAGTGTTCGAAGCAGTGCGGGCCATCAGGTGTCCTCCTTGCCGGCGCCGCCTTCGATGAGGGTGAACATGCGGTCATAGGAGCCCAGTTCGCGCTGTTCGACCTCGATGCCGAGACTGTCCGGGGCCAGGAGCGCGGCGCGGGCGGCATGCGCGCGGGCGGCCTGCTGGTGGATGACCTCGCCGCGCATGACGTTGGCCGCGGCGGCGTGCTCGGGATCGGTCAGGGTCTGGTGTCTGGCCCAGCAACGGCTGTGGCGGGCCACGATGTCGTTGCCGGCGGTGACGGTGATCTCCTCGGTGTCGGCACGGACCATGACGCGGTGGCCGATGGCACGGGGATGGACGGAGTAGTCGTTGGTGTCGACGCGGATGTAGTGGTCGCGGCCGATGCGGGTGTGGAAACGCCACCAGTGCGGCGGTGAGACGGGCGGGACCTGCAGCATCGCGGCGCGGTCGGCCTCCCAGCGGTCCACCGGGCGGGCGCCGATCGAGCGGTGCTGCCGGCGGTTGGCGATCTGCAGCCAGGCCGTCAGCTGGGTGTTGAAGTCGTCGGGGCCCGTGAAGACACGGCCGGGCAGGAAACTCGTCTCCAGGCAGCCGTTGGCCCGCTCGACCAGGCCCTTCGCCTCCGGATCTCGGGCCGACAGAGGTGGACCTTGACCGCGAGCAGGCCGGCGAACGCGGCGAACTCACTGGTCAGACGACCTTTGCCGACTCCGGCCTCGTTGTCCCAGACCAGTGTCTTCGGGACCGCTCCCCAGCCGTCGGCGAGCAGGCGCCAGTGGCCGTCGATCAGGTCGCCACTCTGCCGGGAGGGCAGCATCCGGGCGGTGATCACCCGCGAATACCCGGACACGATGACCAGCACCGGGGGCCGTCCGCACTGGCCGTAGCCGAGCGGGATGTCCACGGCGGGAAACCACAGGTCGCACTGCGCGAGCCCGCCGGGCTCATAGAGCGTCCGCGAGACGGGGTCCACCGGGAGATAGGCCGGCCGCAGCTCGCGCACGCGTTCCTTGAGGATCGTCATCCCGCGCTCCCACCCGATCCGCTCGGCGATGACGGTCGCGGGCATCGTCGGGGTCTGCTTCAGCAGCTCGCGGATGGCCGGCTCGACCGCGTCCACCGCCGATCCCTTCAGCGGGCGCTGGTAGACCGGCGGCCGGTCGGTGGCCAGGGCCCGCTTCACCGTGTTCTTCGAGATGCCCAGGTGCCGGGCGATCGCCCGGATCGGCAGGTGCTCGGCCCGGTGCAGCCGACGGATCTCAGCCCAGTCCTCCACGGAAATCACCCTCTCCTCCTGACCCTCAATGAAGATCAGGATGATCAGACGATCGCGAGGTGGGTCACCGTTGATCCGCCGTTCAGCGGTCAGTTTTCACCCGTCGCCGAGAACTGGTCAAGTACGTCCAGGGCGTGCCCCGCAGACGCCAGGTCCGGGAAGCCACGCGCCGTTACCGGCTATGACCGGTCGTGGTTCCTGCCCTAGGCACCTGGAGCCCGTACGGGTCCACTCGGCGAAGTGCTCCGGAGCCGTTGTTTCGCCAGTCAGGGAGGATCAGCCCTGTCGCTACTGGCCGGGCAGGTCCTCCCCGCAGGCCAGACAGCCCCCGCGCACACTGCGTCCGCCCTGGGGTCCCCGTAGTAGCCGCCGCAAGAACAACGGATATCGCTGACCTGCTGGGATCTGGCTTGGGCTGCTGGTCAGCCTTCCCATCCAACTTGTTCGACGATGGCGGCCTCGCGGTGCTTGCGCAGCTCCCGGTGCAGCGTGGAGCGGCTGACGCCGAGTTCGGCGGCGACCTGCTCGGGGATCGCGCCGTCCTTGATCCGCTGAGCTGCCCGGGCTCGAGTGGTCGCGTTCAGCTTCGCGGGCCGCCCGGTCGGCAGGCCGCGGGCTTCTTTGGCCGCGCGGGCGCCGGCGGCGCGCTCCAGCATGTAGATCCGTTCCATCTGCGCGAACATCGCCAGCAGGGCGATGGCCATGTCGGTGCCGGGTCCTGGGTCACTGGTGTCAACGGCGAGTTGTCGCCGAGGGTGCGCAGGAAGATGCCGCGCTGGGTGAGGTCGTGGACGAGGTTCGGCGTCTCGCGCAGGTTGCGGCCCAACCGGTCCAATGTCAGCAGGTTGATCCGGCGCCTGGTCGTGCGAAGCCCAGCAGAGCCGTGAGGCCGTCGCGGTCCATGTTCGCGCCGGTGCGCTTGTCAACGTAGATTCGTCCCTCGGCGACCCCGGCGGCGCGAAGCGCATCGAGGTGCCTGGCCAGGTCTTGGGTGGTGGTACCTACACGTGCGTACGCCAGATCCAGACCCGCAACTGTCCCATAACTTGACGCTATGACTCAGCTTCTGACACACGGTTGTGACACCAGCATTTGACACAGGTCGACCTGCGTGGACGTGATCACTGCGGGGCCATCGGGTGCCTGCGTCACATCCATGCTTGTGACACAGCGTCAAGGATGCCCCCGCTCGACGCCGTCGTGTTCGGCGACGGCAAAGGCGAGATTGCTTCGGACCGTTCCCGTCAACGGGTGGTCCTCGCCCAGCACACGCTCGGAGTCGGCGAGGTTCTGCTCGTACAGCGGGATGGCCCGGCCCAGGTCCCCCGCCGACCCGTAGGCGCTGGCGAGGTTGTTGCGGGAGGCCAGAGTGGAGGGGTGGTCCCCGCCCAGCACACGGACCCGGTCGGCGAGGTTCTGCTCGTACAGCGGAATGGCCCGGCCCAGGTCTCCCGCCGACTGATAGGCGCCGGCGAGGTTGTTCCGGGAGGCCAGGGTGTCGGGGTGGTCCCCGCCCAGCACACGGACCCGGTCGGCGAGGGCGCGTCGGAGGTGCCCAATCGCGCGGATGAGCTGGCCCTGGTTGTTGAGGAAGTTCCCGGCGCGGTCGAGGATGCCTGTGGTGGACGCGGTGGTGGTGTCGGCGGGCGCATGGCCGGCAAGAGCGTCGATGTGCGGGAGCAGGGTGCGCCAGGTCGGCCAGGTCGCGGGGGTGTCCCAGGTGGTGGGCAGGGCTGCGTGCAGCTGGGTGGCGGCGTGGTCGCGGGCCCGGTCGATGGCATTGGTCGTGCGGTGGGGGTCGTCGGGGTCGGGGGTGCGGGCGAGGGCCTGGACGAGCCGGTGGACGGCCAGGGTTCCGGTAGCGGGGTCAGGGGTGATCATGCTGTAGGCGGTCAGGAGGCCGAGCGCGGCCTGCAGTGCGGGCGGGTCGGCCAGGGTACCCAGGAGGGTGGCGGGGATCTGGTCGGGCGCGTACCAGGCCAGGAGCCGTAGCAGGTCCGCGGACAGGGGCTCGCGATCGGTGATCTGGTCCAGGGTGATGCGCCAGATCCGGGCGATGGTGCGCTCGGGTGGCGTGACGCCGACGGCGCCGGTGCGGTACATCGCTGCCGGGTACTGGTCGAGCATGGCGAGGTAGGCGCGGGGCGTGGTGAGTGGGCTCTGCGCCAGGTAGGCGGCCGCCTGTTCGATGGCCAGGGGCAGGTGGCCGAGTTCGGCGCACAGTTCGGCGGCGCCGTCCAGGTCCCGGGGGCCGGCGGCGGTGGTGATGCGGGTGAGCAGGTCCAGAGCTTCGGTCTCGTCCAGGACGTCCAGGCGCACACGGTGGGGATGCCGTGCCAAGGGGTGGCGAGGCGGCTGGTGATCAGGAAGCGTCCCCGCGTCCCGGCGCGGGCGAGTAGCGGGGTGATGTCGGCGGGGTCGTTGACGTTGTCCAGGATCAGCAGCCAGTCGGTGTGGCTGGCCAGCCACTGCAGGGCCCACTCCACTAAGGCCTCGATGGGCAGGGCGCCGGTCAGGGCCGGCTGCAGGGCGCCGGCGAGGTCGGCGAGGCCGTCCTGCACACCGGCGGGACTGTCGGCCGTGATCCACCGGATGGGGGCGCGGCCGTGGGGGCGGGTGGCGGCCCAGTGTGCGGCCAGGGTGCTTTTCCCGATGCCGCCCAGCCCTGCCACTGCCTGCACCACTGCACCGCCCGGGCCGGCGAGTGCCGCGTCCAGCCGCTCCAGCTCGTCGGTGCGGCCGACGAACGGGCCCGGGCGTACCGCCAGCGTGTCCAGCCCGGCCGGCGCCGCCACCTCGGCCGGGGCCGGAGGGCCTCGGGCGGCAGGGACACCGCCCTGGAGTGGTCCCCGGTCAGCACGGGCGCGTAGTTGTTCCCCCTGATGGCGACGGCCCGCTCGGCACTCGCCTCCACCCGCGTGCCGGGCACAGGCCCGGGTGGCTCCGGTTGTGCCGCGCCGCGCCGGAAGGGCCACTTCACGGGTGCGTGCTGCCGGGCTGGTCGCCGGCGGAGAGGGGGCCGGAGTTGTTCCCCCCGATGGCGATCGAACGCTCCCCGGACGCGGACGCTGTACCCGGCGCCGGGGGGCGGGGGGCTGTTCAGCAGCGGGTCCCGCGGGCGCGGGCGGATTCTGCGCCGGGGCGTCGCCCGTGGAGACCGGGGCCTGGTTGTTCCCGCCGATGGCGACGGCGCGCTCAGCCGTGGCCTGCGCCGACGGACTGGTTGGTGCCTGCCCGGTCGTTTGCGGGCCCCGGGTGGCGAACCCGTAACCCCAGGAGGCCGCCAGTGCGGCCAGCGCCGTGCCCAGCGCGGAGGCCAGTGACCAGCGGATCGCGGGATCCTCCACCAACGGTGGCAGCACCACCGCCCCGCACAGCCATGTTGGCACGGCGAAGGCTGCGGCCGTCGCCAGCACCGCCACCGCCCATCTGACGTTCCGTCCCATGCCGCCCCCAGCCCTGCCGACCGTTCCGTGTCCACCACCACGATGGCAGCAACGCCCCGGCTCTGAAACGCCCTTGCGCACATGCATACCGAACAAGGGCGAGCCTGTGGCGCGAGGGGCCGCTCGCGGCGGCGGGCTCGCAGCGGCCGGTAGCCGGCCGGGTCGAGCTTGGCGAGCTCGCTGTCGACCTCGACGTTGATCGTGCCGAAGAAGTTCACGTTCTCGCTGTGGGCCGGAACCTCCGCAAATCTTGCCGTGCCTGGGTCGCTGGCGGTCGGTTCGGCCCTGCGGGTGGCCATGAACTGGCCGAGTCCCTGTATCCAACCGGTCGCGGACCTGCCGTCGTCGGCCACCGTCAGGGCGACGTGGCCGAGCCTGCCCCACGGGGTGAAGGACCAGTGGATCAACCGCCACCATGCTCCAGCGTGAAACGCCAGGGCGGAGCCATGACATGGTCAGTAGCTGGCGACGCCCGGGGATCTGTCGTTGCCTGCCCGGGCACCGTCTCACGCCACCGCCAGGTAACGCCGGTCGGCACGCGCGCCGCCGTCGACCGGTATCAGATCCGTGGCCGATGTGCCGGACGTGGGCCGGGCGATGGGTTCCAGGGCTGCGACATGCTGCGCGAGCGAAGCCGAGTCGCTGGTCGCGAGTTCGCTGCTCCGACAGCGCTGTTGGCGGGCCGCGGTTTCGGCGGCGAGATCCGCATGGGCCGTGTGCGGGGGGCCGTGTGCTGCCCGCTTCGCACCACATCTCCGGATGATGACCCGTCATGTCTGTTTCGCTCATTTCCTCCCCCTGTCTCGTTAGCGCCCTGGCCCCTTGATGACGGGCATCGCGCCTGGTCGGTCGATGGCGTGCGGGCAACAATCCAGACATCGGCAGCGACCGCACGTTCATCGCAGACCTTGTCGTTTGCTCCTGCTCCACAACTCTTGACCTGAGGGATCCTGCTTTGAACCGCCTTCTCCGCGCCGCTGCCGGCGCCCGCACGACCCTGACCGCCCTGTGCGCACTGGCGGGCCCCGCCGTCGGCGCCGTCAGCGCAGAGCCGACGCCACACGGCACGGAAGCTGGCCGGGAGGCGTAGCCCGACCACGCGCGGCCGCGCACTCCGGGCGGGATCCTCAACCGCCGACGGGCTCCTGGTGGGGCCCGCAGCCGCCGGCCCGGGACCGTGCGGTCGAGGCGACGCGGGCCGCCGGGGCAGGGGCGCCGCCCCCTACGGGACCCCTACTGGACGTGCCGACGGGCGCATTTCCCCGTCCGCCACCGCTGCGCCGCACAGCCGCCCGAACAACAGAAAAGGTGCACGGTCGGTGATTCGTGCGGGGAATTCGAGGATTCCCGGCCGGCGTCCCCGGCCGCTTCGGCATGCCATTTTCCAGGACGTCGATCCATTTCCTGGAATTGCAGGCCCGGCCTTGCAGATCCGGCTCGAACGGCTCTATGGTTCTGGCATCCGGCCAACCGGGCCGGAGATGGTGAAACACCGTCAATTCGCGCTTCCATCAAGCTATATGACCTGTACTGCCGCGGCACTGGGCGGCCATCGGCCCCCCAATGGCTATTTCCGAGGAAATCGAGGAAGACAGCCGCATCCGCGGCGGTACCCGATCTGCGGTCGCGAGGAAGCCACTTCTGAAAGGAAACGTCATGAACAACTTCGACGACATCGACATCACCGAGCTCTCCGACGAGGAGCTGGACGACATCGTGGGTGGGCAGTTCGCCATCGCCGCGCACTGCGTCATCTGACGACGCCCCTCCCGGGCCGGGCGGTGATCCCGCCCGGCCCATCGCGGTGGACCTGAAGGTCACCGTCGATGTCCCGCCAGCGGGACACACCGTCGCCGGCGTGTGCCGGGAGTTCCTCTCGGCACACGCCGGCGACGCAAGGAAAGGGATCGGGGTCGATGACCGGTGAACCGCGCTTCCGGTCCGAGGCGCTCGAACACGCCCCGGTGACCGGGCTGCGGCAGCACCGCGTCGGCACATCCCCTGAAGCGGTCCTGTTCCGGCACGTCGGCCACTGCGTCGTCCTGGAGGGCGCCGGCAGGCGCAACCCCCTCACCGGGGGGATCCCGGCCGAGCGGGTGGTGTCCGACGGCCCCGGTGGCGAGGACGGCCGGACGACCGCGGTCCGACCGTCCGGCGTCCACCGCCCGACCACGGCCATGCCGACGACCGTCAGACCCGGCTCGCTCCCGGCGGGCAAACCACATCGGGCGACTGGCGGCGTCGGATCGCGCCCGCCCGAGCCCTGACCGGACAGCCGAGGTCCGCCATCCCCGACGAGGCCGCCGGCGCCCCGGCACCGGCACCGGCACCGGAGGAGTCCGTCGTGCGCGACCTGCCGACGTCCGGGACCACCGCCGCCGCCCTCAATAGGACCGGGAAGGAGTCCCCGTGCCCGAACTGAACCCTACCCGGCCTGCGCCCGGCACCTCCGTGCCGTTCACCTACGAGCAGGACTGGTTCCACACCAAGACCCTCGGCAGCGGCTGGGCTCACAAGAACGTCCAGCACGGCTTCGAGATCCTCGGTGACCTCGACACCGACGCCCTGCTCACCGCCGTCCGCGCCTTCGCCACCCGGCACGACGCCCTGCACCTGCAACTGCCCCCGGACCCCGGGGCCCGGCCCGAGCAGTGGATCAGGCCCGTCGAGGCGCACGAACAGGTCGTCGACTGTCAGAACGTCGCCGCCGCCTCCCCCGACCAGTTCTCCCGCTACGCGAGCGCACTGCTGTCCCGCGACTGCGTCACGCCCTGGCGGTACGGCGAGCAACGCCCGTTCGCCATCCGGCTGCTGCGCCACGACGCGACCCGGCACGCCCTGCTCGCGACCTTCCAGAACCTGGTCTTCGACGGGCGCGCGCACCACCTGTTCGCCCACGAGGTCTGGCGCGACTACGAGGCCGTCCGGCGCGGCGAGCCCGTACCCGACGGCGCACCGTCGTTCGCCCAGGCCGCGATCAGGCAACGCGCCGCCACCACCCCCGCCCAGCGGGAACGGGCCCTGGCGGACCGGCGCGAACGCCTCGGGTTGCTGGCCCGCACCCCGTGGCTCCGCCCGCACGGCGCGACGGCCACCGAGAGCGGAACGCTCTGGGCCGAACTCGACGCCCGTGCCACTGTGGCACTGCGCCACGCCTGCGCGGAGCGCCGCCTGAGCGTGCTGCAGTGGACGGTCGGCTCCTTCGTGCACGCGCTGGCGACCCGCACCGGCAGGACCGAGCTCGGCCTGTGGACGTCCATGGACTCCCGGACGTCCCGGGACCAGGACGTGGTCGGGATGTTCGCCTCCTCCTGCCCGCTGACCGTCACCGACGCGACCGGCGACCCCGACACGGTCCGCGGCCAGATCCGGGCCCAGCTGCTCAACGCACTCAAACACCAACGGCTGACCGCGCGGGAGATCACGGCCGTGACACGGGAGACCGAGGCGCAGCACGGCGCCCCCATCGGTCGCGACCTCTACCTGAACCTGCGCCGGTTCGAGGGCGACTACGCCGTCCACCGGGACACCGGGGCGCTGCGGATCACCGCCGACGCCTTCCGACTGCGCCGGGTCGCCGTCACGGACATCCACGCGCTGCACCTGCGGTGCACCGAGTTCCGCGACCGCCTGACCATCGCGCTGCGCTTCGACGGGCAGCGGGTGGGCCGGCCGCTGGCCCGGGCCGTCCTGGACGACGTGCTCGCCGCGGCCGCCGCGACGGCACCCGGTCCGGGGCCCTCCTTCTGAGGAAGGCGGCATGCGCCCCCGGCCGGCAGATGGCCGACCGGGTGAGGCGACGGCCAGCGGGCGTCCTCGGTGTACGTCTGAGGGACCGGTGCGGCAGCAAGGCCGTCCGGAGGGAACGAACCAGCGAAACAGAGGAGAGAGGAACCGTGCACGCTCCGACCCTGGCCCGGTGGGTGGGCGACCCAACCGACTTCACAGCCGCGTACTGGCGCCGCCGGCCGGGCGTCTTCCGGCCGGACGGGGGCGTGCGAAGCCCCTTCACCCTGGCCGACGTCGACGCCGCGCTCGCCACCGGCTTCCTGCACGAGCCGTACGTGGAGATGACCCGCGCCGAGGCCCCGCTCGGCCCCGACGCCTACCTCACCCCGCGCACGGTCTACGACGCCTCCCACGGCGGGTTCGCCGACGAGACGAAGATCCGGGCGCTGCTCGACGACGGCGCAACCCTGCTGATGCGCCGGGTCGACCAGTGGCACGGCCCGACCCGCGATCTGCTCGCCCGTCTGTCCGCCGAACTGCAGCGCGCGGTGGAGGCGTTCTGCTTCGTGACGCCTCCCGGTACCCAGGGCGTGCCCCTGCACCGCGACGACGCGGACGTCCTCGTCCTCCAGCTCAACGGCAGCAAGGCCTGGCGCGTCCACGAGGGGCCGGCGGACGGCAACTGGCGGCACGGCCGGATCGACGGCGAACCGCCGGCGGAGGTGCTGCGGGCCACCCTCGACGCCGGTGAAGTCCTCTACATCCCCCGGGGCTTCGCCCACCAGGCCGTCGGCAACGAGGGTCTCTCGGTGCACCTGTCACTGACCATCCGCGAGATCCACCTGGGCGACCTGTTCCGCAGCCTCCAGAAACTCTCGGCCAAGTCCATGAACGTCGAGAACCGCCCGCTGGACGACACCGCCGTCCTCGCCGCGGCCACCGCGATGCTCGACCACGTCCGCGCGGCCGTCGCCGACCTGACCCCCGAGGACCTGGTGCACCACGCACGGCGCAGAAAACTGGCCGCCCTGCCCGCGCCGCGCTCCCCGATCTCGCTCAGCGCACTGGCGGCCGAATACGACGACCCGACCGGACCCGACTCGCCCGCGGACGGTGATTGACGCTCCGCACGACGGGGCCCGGTGCCGCACCGGGTCCCGGTCAGGCGGCGCTGCCGCCCGGTCCGTCGAGAGGGGCCAGGTCCTCCCCGGTCAGGCGCAGGTCGCCGGCGGCGATTTTCTCGGTGAGGTGCGCCGGGTTGGTGGTGCCGGGAATGGCGAGCACGTGCGGGCGACCGCGACGTCACCTCGTTGATCATCAACGTCCTGATCGCCGCCGTCGAGCCCGCCGACAGGACATCGGCGCGCGGCTCGGCCAGGGCCGCATGCTGACCCCGACGGAGACCCGGAACATCCTCACGGCGCTGGAACAGCGGTACGGAGGCGAGTACGCACCCGCCAAGTACGGTTACGCGGCGACGGACGAGGCCTCGTACACCGAGGGCTTCCGCCTGATCGAGAAGTTTCTGGACCCAGGAACCCACGGAGCCGGAGCCGGAGGCCCCCAGGCGGACGAGTACGACATGGACGTCAGCTGAGCGAACGGCTCGCAGCGGCCTCCGTCGGGACCGGATCACCGGCCTCGGCGGAGGCCGCCGCCATGTGCCGGGCCGGGGCTCCACGGCGCACCCCCACACCCACTTGGTTCTTATACAAAGGGTATGCCTGAGAGAATTCTGCCACCCTGTCGAAATTCCTCCACGAATCACCCAACGGGGCTCCAGATCGGCCTCTCCACCGCTCGCCACCGTCCCGCCGGCGAGACGCCCGACGCATCATCACGCCAGTTTCTAGCTGCGAAAACACCCCTCATGAGTCCCCAGGGCAGGAAATCCGGAAAACCCGCCTTCCGAAACTTGGAATTCCCGTCGGGAGTGCGACAGAATCCGATCAACGCCGTCCCGGTATTTCCGAAGACCCTGGAGTTCGAACATGTCCGCTCTCGTGCAGCCACCCCGACTGTGTCCCGGGGACGTCGTCGCCGTGGCGACACCGTCCGGGTCGGTCGCGGTGGACCGCCGGCTGCGGCGCGGGGTCGAGGCGCTGCGGGCCCGGGGCTACCGGGTCGAGGTGGGCCCGCTGGCCGGGCGGCCCGGCGGTGCGTCCGGCCGGGTGGAGCGGGTGACCGAGCTGAACGGCTTTCTGCGCGACCCCCGCGTGCGCTGCGTCGTCATGTCGATGGGCGGCCTGACCAGCAACGCCGTCCTCGACCACCTCGACTACGAGGCGCTGCGCGAGGACCCCAAGATCATCGTCGGCTACAGCGACATCACCGCGATCCTCCTGGCCGTGCTCCGGCACACCTCGATCGTGACTTTCCACGGGCCCACCCTGCTCCCGGAGTTGGCCGAGTACCCGGAGGTCCTGCCGTACACCTGGGACCACTTCGCCCGAGCGGTGGGCCGCCCCGAGCCACTGGGCCCGCTCACCGCCGCCCCCCGGTGGACCGAGGAACTCCTGTGGTGGGACCGGGCCGACGACCGCGACCGGGTCACCCGGCCCTCGGAGGGCTGGCGCCCGCTGCACGGCGGCGCCGCGACCGGGCCGCTGATCGGGGGCAACCTGGAGACCATCGGCCTGCTCGGCGGCACCGGCCACCTGCCCGACTTCACCGGCGCCCTCGTCCTGCTGGAGAGCACCGCGACCGATCTCCAGCAGGTCGAACGGAGCCTGACCCAGCTGGAGATGCTCGGGGTGTTCGACCGCATGGCGGGCCTGCTGGTCGGCCGGTCGTTCCGCGGCGCCGAGGGCTTCGAGGAGCAGTTCACCTCCCTCGTCGCCGAGCGCTTCGCGCACCACGGCGTCCCGGTCCTCGCCGGCGTCGACCTCGGGCACACCGACCCGATGCTCACCCTGCCCCTAGGAGTCCGGGCCCGCCTCGACGGGGACGCCGGCACGATCGAGGTGCTCGATGCCGCCGTCCGCTGAGCCCACGGTCGAACGGATCCTGCGACGCCACGGCTTCGAGGAGATCGGCGAGGTGCCGGCCGTCCCGGCCGCCGGCGCCCTGCGCTACCGCCGCGCCGTCACCCTCGAACCCGGCGGCGAGCCGTGGTACCTGCGCTCGGCCGGCACCGACTTCACCCTCCTGCCGCGGCCGTGGCTGCGCCGGGGCCTTCGCCGCTGCTGGTCGCTCGGCCGCGACCTGGACGAGGACGGCGAGCGCGACGGGCTGCTGCTCGCGCAGGCCGTCGAGAGCAAGCCCGCCGAGGTCCGGCGACTCGCCGCCGCCCTCCGGCAGGACCTCGCCGGCGCCGTCACCGGGCTGCGGCTGAGGACCGGCCGCGAGCACGGCCAGGCGTCCCTGTGGCTGTCGGCCCATCTCCGGGAGGCGACCCGTGACTGACGCCCTCCACCACCAGGCCCTGGTGGCCGCCGGGCTGCTGGCCCCCACCGGCGTGGGCAGCGGCATCACCGCGTGGCGCGGCCCGGGCCTGCAGGTCGTCCGCCGCATGGTCGGCACCTTCCTCGACCGGGTCGCCACCGTCGCACCGCCCGCCGAGACCGAACACCCGTTCCTGGACCCGCACGACTCCTACCACCGGGTCTTCCCGGACTACGCCAACGTCTACCGGCTGCCGGAGCCCGACCGGGCGGGCTGGGTGCTGCGCGCCGACAACCTGCACCTCAACAGCGCCTGGCTGCGCCGCACCGGCCACCGGGGACCGGTCGTCACCACCGGCGGGCTGCTGCGCACGATGCGCGGCAGCGGCAGCCCGCTGTTCCGGGAGCGGTACATCTGGCCGGCGGTCCAGCTCTCCCACCTGCTGCCGGCCGGGACTGGCGAGGAGACACTGCTCGCCTACCGGTCGGTACTGGAGCGGACCTTCGCCGCGTTCGGGCTGCCCGCCCTGACCATCGCCGTCGACGCCCCGGCCGGGTACGGCGAGACCTGCCACCTGACCGTCTCCTGCCTGCGCGACGGCCGGCCGACCATCCTCGCCACCACCTACCTGATGGCCCGTCGCTACCGGGAGGCCCTCGGCATCGACGGCGAACTGGTCGACATCGGCTTCACCGGCAAGGTCCTCGCCCTCGCGGCCATGCACCACCACGACCGGTTCGGGCTCGGGCTGCCGTCCGCCCTGGCGCCGGTCCACCTCGCACTGCTCCCCCACGGTGGGCCGGGCGGCGCCGAACTCACCCGCTGGGCCGACGGACTGAGCGGAGTCCGCACCGCGTCGGCGCCGCCGCACGAGGCCGCGTTCCGGCGCCGCCGCGCCGAGCGCACCCTGCTGCGGAGCGGCGCACCGGTGGCAGTCGGGCTGCCGCGCGACGACGACTGGCGGATCACCCGCCGCGGCCCGTTCCGCCGTGACCGGCTGCCGGGCCCGCCCACCGCGGACGACCTGCGGGCCGAGCTCGACGGTTACGACCGGCGGCTGCTGGCCGCGGCGCGCGACCGCTTCGACCGAGGCCTGGCAGACCTGGTCCGCGGCGCCTGCGACGGGTGCGTCGCCGCGCGGACGATCCCCGTGTACGGCCGGATCGTCCCGCGCCGGCCGCTCCCCTGCGCCCACTGCGGCTCCCCCGGCGAGGCCGTGCTGCTGAGCGAACGCGGCCGCTTCTACTGAGCCGGCGCCGCGCCGGTCCCGCCGACCCGCCATCGACTGCCATGAGAGAAGGATGAGTTGAGGAAGTCAGTGCCACCAGACGTCGACACGGGGACGGTCGACATCACGACCACCTCGGTGGGCCGGGACACGCTGCTGTCGACGTACTCCACGTTCTTCGCCAACGTCCGCTTCTCGGGATCGTTCCGGGTGATCGCCACGGTGGACCCGGCCTACGGCGTCCCCGAGGAGGAACTCGCCCGCACCCTGGCCTTCCTGTACGACCTCCCGAGCCGGTGGCCGAGCGTGCGCGAGGTCGTCGTCGACCGGTTCCGCCGTCCGGTCGGTCTGCCCGGAGCCCTGTCCGTCCTGCTGGCCCACGCCCGCACCCCGGTCGGCCTGCACCTGGAGGACGACTGGGAGTTCACCGGCCCGATCGAGCTCGACGACCTGATCGAGGACCTGCTGGAGGGCGGCGGCACCCAGCTCGTCCTGGGCAACGCCCACACCGCGCGCGGCGGGACCTTCATCCGCCCGGCCGAGGCGCAGCCGGTGTCGGGCACCCGCGTGCCGCTGGTCCGCCTGACCAGGAGCAGTTGGGCGGCGCACTTCCTCCCGTTGAGCCCGCACCTGCACCGGACCGACCGGTGGGCCCCGACGGTCGCCCGGGCGCTCGCCACCACCGACCCCGGTCGCTGTGTCGACGAGCGGATCCGCGAGCTCGTGATCGCCGAGGACGGCTACGACCTGCACCGGGTGCTGTGGATGCGGGACGTGGTGGCGCGCGACCTCGGACGCCCCTGGCTGGCGGAGCGCGGGCGGTTCCGGGCGCTCACCCCCGAGCACCTGGGCGCCACGGCCGCCGCCGCGCTGCCCGCCCCCCGGGTCGGCCCGCTCGCGTTGGAGCGGTCCGCCGCGCTGCGCGAGCGGGCCGAACGGGTGACGCCGGGGATGACCCACACCTTCCACAAGCGGCCGGAGAACTTCGCCGAGGGCTCGTACCCGGTCTACCTGGAACGCGGTGAGGGCGCGCTGGTCCACGACGTCGACGGGCAGTCCTACGTGGACTTCGTCTGTGCGCTGGGAGCGGCCACCCTGGGCCACAACCACCCGGTCGTGGCCAACACCGTCCGCGAGCGGGCCGGGCGCGGGCTGCTGCTGTCGCTGCCCACCCCGGCCGAGGTGAGCGCGGCCGAGAGCCTGGTCGCCGCGGTGCCGGGCGTCGAGATGGCACGGTTCCTCAAGACCGGGGCCGAGGCGGTGTCGGCGGCGGTCCGGCTGGCCCGCGCGCTGACCGGGCGGGACCAGGTGCTGCTGGCCGGGTACCACGGCTGGCACGATCAGCTCATCGGCCCCAGCCCCGGCGTCCCGGCCCGAACGGAGCGGCTCTCCCACCGGGTCGAGCTGCGCTCCGCCGACGACGACGCCGGGTTCTGCGAACGGCTGGCCGCCGAGGGCGGGCAACTCGCCGCCGTGGTGCTCTCCACCCCCTACGACCGCCGGCTGACGGCGGGTTTCCTCGCCGAGGTGCGCCGGCTGTGCGACCGGCACGGTGTGCTGCTGGTGCTGGACGAGGTGGTCACCGGCTTCCGGCTGGCCTCCGGTGGTCTCGGCGAGGTGCTCGGTGTCGAGGCCGACCTGATCTGCTTCTCCAAGGGCCTCGCGGCCGGCGCGCCGCTGGCCGCCGTCGCAGGCCCCCGGCGGACGATGACGCAGTTCGAACGGCTGAGGGTGTCCAGCACCTTCGCCGGCGAGACGCTGTCGCTGGAGATCATGAAGGCCGTCCTGCGGTACTACACGACCAGCGACCACTACGAGCGGACCGCCCTGCTCGGCCGCCGGTTCCGCGACGGTCTCAACGGCGCCGCCGAGCGGCTCGGACTCGCGCCGTTCGTGGTCGGGTACGACCCCATGCCGTGCCTGCGGTTCGCCGCGGACCCGGCCGGGCACGCCCGTGCCGCCGGTGCCTTCCTCGGCGCGATGGCCCGCCGCGGCGTGCTGCTGCGCCGCGACGTCAACTTCCTCTCGGCCGCGCACGGTGACGCGCACGTGGATTTCGCCGTCGCCGCCGCCGAGGAGGTCCTGGCCGACCGGGAGTTCGCCGGCCTCGTCCGGGAGGCGGCCCGGTGAGCGCGGCGTCGCGCGCCGTGCCGGTGACCAGCCGCACCGAGTGGGAGCGGCAGTACCGGTCGGGCAGGTGGGACTACCTCGCCGAGTCGGAGGAGGACGCCCGCTACGAGGCCATCGTCCAGCGGATCCTGGCGAGCGGTTCCTGTGACGTGCTGGACATCGGGTGCGGCTCGGGGGTGCTGCGGGACCGCCTTGGTGACCGCTTCACCGGCCGCTTCGTTGGTGTCGACTGGTCCCACGCCGCCCTGGCCGCCCGCACGCCGTGGCCCGGCGAGTCGCTGGTCTGCGGCGACGCCTCCCGGCTGCCGCTGCGTCACCGGTTCGACACCGTGGTGCTGAGCGAGGTGCTCTACTACCTCGACCAGCCCGGCCGCGCGGTGGCCCGGACGCTGGACCTGGTGGCGCCCGGCGGGGAGCTCCTCGTCTCGCTCTTCCAGCCGTCCCGGCGGCGGCACCCCGGCTGGCACACGCTGATCGGCGAGATCGGTGCCGAACTCGGCGACGCGCAGCGGCTGGTGACCACCGGGGGCGGGCGCAGCTGGGCCCTGCACGTGCTCACCCCGGGGGGCGGCTCGTGACCGCCCGGCCGGCCGGGCGCGTCCTGGTGGTCCAGGCCGACGACTACGGGATGTGCGGCGCGGTCACCGACGGCATCCTGGCCGGTTTCCGGGCGGGCGTGGTGACCCAGGCGTCGGTGATGGTGCCGGCCCCGGACGCCCCGCGCGCGATGCGGCTGGCGCTGGCCGAGGGCCTCCCGCTGGGCGCCCACCTGGTGCTGGCCTGCGAGTGGGAGGGGCTGCGCTACTTCCCGCTCACCGACGCCCCGAGCCTGTGCGCGCCGGACGGGGCCTTCCTGCCCGGGGTCGCCGAGCTCCGTGCGGCGGCCGACCCCGGGGAGGCGCTCGGGGAGTTCCGCGCGCAGCTCCGCGCGGCCCGGGACGCCGGGGTGACCCTGCGGCACATGGAGTCGCACGTCGGTGTCTTCGACCCGGACGTGCTGGCCCGGATCAGCGCGGAGTGGGGCCTGCCGTGTCGCGACGCGGTGCCCGCTCCGGGCATCGCGATGGCGGTGGACTCGCTCTGGCACCTGTCCGTCCGCCCGCCCGAGACCAAGCTGGACGACCTGCTCGCCCACGTGGCCGCGCTGCCGCCCGGAGTCCACATGGTGGTGGCCCACCCGGCGCTCGACCGTCCGGAGCTGGCCACCCTCACCCACCCCGCTTCGCGGCGCTGGAAGTGGGCCCGGGACATCCGGATGGGTGACCTGGAAGCCCTGCTCGACCCGCGTCTGCGGGAAACCTGCGAAGCCCTCGACATCACCCTGGGGCTCTCCCCGGCCGCACCGCGCGGCCACCAGCAATGAGAGGAAGACCACTATGTCCATCGATGTCATACCCGTCCCGTCGCAGGACACCGCACGTCCCGGCCGGGCCGGCCTGACGCCGCCCGGGTCGTGGCGCGAGCCCGACGGCCACTACCTGACCGCGCTCACCAGCCCCTGGTACGCCGCGCTCCTCGGCCTGCAGAGCACGCTGACGGCGGCGACGGTCTCGTTCTGGACCGAGCGGGGCCTTCGGTTCGGGCACCTGCCGGTGACCACCGGCTCGGTCTCCTCCCCGATGGGCCTGGGCAGCGACTCGCTGCCCGTCCAGGTCGAGCTGTTCGGGGCGCCGACGTACCTGGCGGACTCGATGCAGTTCGGGCTGGAGTTCCTCTGTCGCCTCAACCCGGCGGGCGCGTACTACCTGATGCCCTCGTTCCGGGGCGAGGCACCGGACGCGACCCACCTCTGCCAGTTCTTCCACAGCGAGGCGGAGATTCCCGGGACCCTGGACGACGTCATCGAGGTCACCGAGGCCTACCTGCGGCACGTGGTCGCCGCGCTGGTGGACGAGCACTCCGACACGATCCGGGAGGCGGCCGGCGGACTCGACCACGTCGAGGTGCTGCTGGCCGGCCGGGCACCGTTCCGCCGGATCACCTTCGAGGAGGCGGTGGCCGAGCTGGGCGACGACCCCGAGTACCTGGTGACCGAGGACGGATGGCGAACCCTGACCCGCGCCGGTGAGCGTGAACTCATGTGCCGCCTGGGCGAGTTCGTCTGGGTCACGCACTGGGACCAGCTCGCCGTCCCGTTCTACCAGCGCCGCGACGAGCAGGGCCGGGCGTTCAACGCCGATCTGCTGTTCGGGCCCGGCGAGGTGGTCGGCGCCGGGGAGCGGCACATCGACGGCCCGGAGGTGCTGGCGGCGCTGCGCACCCACGAGGTGGACCCGGCCGAGTACGCCTGGTACGTCGAGATGAAGTCCCGGGTGCCGCTGCTCACCTCCGGCTTCGGCCTGGGCGTGGAGCGGTTCTTCATGTGGCTGCTGCGGCAGTCCGACATCCGCGACTTCGCCCTCCTCCCGAGGGTCAACGGCCGCACCATCCTGCCGTAGGGGCCGGCCATGCGGACTCTGCGTGCCAGCAACGACCTGCTCGACGACGTCGAGTCCCTGCGGGACCGGCTGGCCGAGGACGGCTACCTCTACCTGCCCGGCCTGATCGATCCCGCCGAACCGGCCGCCGTCCAGGCCGAACTCCGGGCCGCGCTGTTCCGGGTCGGCTGGCTGACCGACCCGGAGCGGCTCACCGTGGCCGACGGCGACCTGCGCTTCGAGCGACGGTCGTTCGCCGAGATCTACCCGGCCGTGCAGCGTCTTGAGGGCTTCCACCGGCTGGCGTTCACGCCCCGGCTGTGGGCCTTCATGGAGACCTTCCTGGGCGGGACGGCGTTCTGCCACCCGGCCCGGGTGGTCCGCCTCGCGCTGCCCTCGGCCGACCCGAACCGCTACGCCACCCGGGCCCACCAGGACTACGTGGTACAACATGTCACCACGGACGCCCTGACGGTCTGGCTGCCGTTGACAGACTGCGACCGCAGCCGCCAGGGTCTTCGACTGATCCCCGGTTCGCAGCGCGCCGGCTTCCTGCCGACCGACCCGCAGCAGGGCGGACGGCGTCCGCTCTACCTGCCGGTGGCGGCGGACGACGAGCGCTGGGCCACCGCCGACTTCGAGCTCGGCGACGTGGTGGTCTTCCACAGCCTCACCGTGCACGGCGGCGGGCCCAACAGCAGCCGGGAGATCCGGCTCTCGGCGGACGTCCGCTACCAGCTGACCACCGAACCGCTGCGGGCCGAGTTCGCCCATCCGCACGGCTGGCCGGTCACCCCGGACTGGGACGAGCTCGCCGCGGGGTGGCGGAGCCGGGAGTGGATCCGCCTGGACCCGGCCGTCGAGCTGCGGGAGCTGCCCGAGGGCACCGACTACGGCGACTACCTCGGCCGGCTCACCGCACCACCGTCCCGGCTGCTCGACCGGCCCCGGCGCACCGACCAGCACCCCCGCACCGAACCCAGTACCGACCACCTCACCATCAACCACCGCACCACGAAGGAAGCGACGACATGAGCCTGATGACCGACACCGAGTTCGACACCTTCTTCGAGCCCTACGCCGGCAACGTCGAGGGGTTCTACGAGGCCACCTACTGGCGGCTCGCCGACGAGGTGATCAAGGAGCTGGTCCGCCGTCACCTCGACCTGCGCCCCGGCCAGCGCGTCCTGGACGTCGGCGGCGGCACCGGCCGCTGGGGCATCTGGCTGGCCTCGGAGTTCGGCGTGCGGGTCACCGTCGCCGACAAGTCCAAGGACATGCTCCGGCAGGCCTCGCTGAACGTCGCCGCGTCCGAGGTCCCCGAGCTGGTCGAGCTGGTCCACTGCGACGCCGAGAACGCTCCCGAGCTGGCCGACGAGTCCTACGACGCGGTGATCAGCACCTACGGCGTGCTCAGCTTCCTGGACGACCCGGCCGCCGTCTTCGCGACCGTGCGCCGGGTGCTGCGGCCCGGCGGTGCCGGCTTCCTGATGAGCCACTCGCTCTCCAACGCGCTCTCCTCGAAGATCTGCCGCGACGGGGCCGGCCCGCAGGAGCTCGCCGAGCTCCGGCGCACCCGGATCGTCAAGTGGTCGCCGCAGGTGCCCCCGCTGCGGGTGTACACCGCCGACGAGCTGGTGTCGCTCGCCGAGGGCGCCGGTCTGGCCGGCGAGCGGGTCTTCGGCGTGACCTCGCTGGCGCTGCCGGGCCCGGAGGACTTCGGCTACCCGTACACCGAGATCAGCCGGATCTCGAAGGCGCTGGAGGACGAGGAGTACTTCCGCGCCGTGCTGGCGCTGGAGCTGGAGGCCTGCGAGCACGACTCCTGGGCCGAGCGCGGCACCAACCTGGCCGTCAAGGTCCGGAAGTAGTCCGCCGATGACCAGCTCACCACCGACCGCCGCCGAGGCGCTCGCGCCGTACGACGCGCTCGCCGCCGTCTACGACCGCTGGACGTCGGACAACGACTACCCGGGCTGGGCCGACCGGCTGGCCCTGCTGTTCACCGCCGACCGCCCGGTCGCCACGGTGCTCGACCTGTGCTGCGGCACCGGCACCATCACCCGGCTGCTGCAGGACCGGGGCTTCGAGGTGACCGGGGTGGACGGCTCGTCCGCGATGCTGGACCGGGCCCGGGAACGGGTGGTGGCGGGGACGGCGCTGCACGAGGTCCGGTTGCCGGCGCCGCTGCCGCTGCCGGCGGCGTCCTTCGACGCGGCCGTCTGCTGCTTCGACAGTGTCAACTACCTCGCCCCGGACCAGCTCGCCGCGCTCCTGCGGGAGGTGGCGACGGTCCTGCGGCCCGGGGGCCGGTTCGTCTTCGACCTCAACACCCGGCACAAGCTGGAGCACGTCTTCGGGAACAGCCACTACGGGGACGACCTGGATGACTTCGCGTACGTCTGGCGCAACCGGTACGACCCGGAGCGGCACCGCTGCGACTTCGCGATCTCGCTGTTCACCGCCGACGGGGCCGGATTCCGGCGGCAGACCGAACGGCACGGGCAGTGGTGGTTCGGCCATGACGAGATCCGGGCCGCGGCCCGGGCGGCCGGGTTCGCCGTGGTCTCGGTGACCGAGGACTACAGCGACCGCCCGGTCACCCCGGAGAGCCTGCGCGAGACCTGGCTGCTGGTGCGCTCCGACGCGCCGGACGCCACGGTGGTGCGCCACGGACCGGGGCCGGGCACGCCGTCCCCGGTCCCTTACGGTCCTTCCCGCCCCGCATCCCCCGTCCACACCTCGCACCCCGAAGGGACGCCGTGACCGTCACCGCGCCCGAGCCGGCCGCCGGACCGGCGAGCCGGCAGGCTCCTCCGCCGTTCGAACCGGCCGACCCGCTCGGCTGGTTCGACCAGGTCAGGGAACGGACCCCGGTGCTCTGGCACCCGGAGACCGGATCCTGGTACATCACCCGGTTCGACGACGTCTGGGCCCTGCTGACCGACGACCGGCTGGCGGCCCGGAGCGCCGAACCCTTCCTGCGGGAGCTCACCGACGAGCAGCGCACCGCGGCCGAGCCGCTGGTCGCGTTCCTGGCTCGGTGGCCGATCTTCCTCGACCCGCCGGACCACGGCGTCGTCCGGCGGGTCCTGCGGGCGGCCTTCAGCCCGGGCACGACGGCGGGGCTGGCCGCCGCCGTGGGTGCCGCGCTTTCCACCGCCGGCCTGCCGGCCGCGGACGCCGACGACCTGCTGGACTCGCTGCTGCGGCCGGCCTGCGCGGCGGCCCTGGGCACACTGCTCGGCGTCGACCCGGCCGACCTGGCGCTCCTCGCGGACTGCTCGGAGCGGCTGATCGGCTTCGTGGGGCGGCGCGACCTCGACCTGGAGGTGATCCGGGACGCCCACGAGGCGCTGGACCGGCTCGGCGAGTACGTCGAGCGGGCCTGCGCCCGGGGAGCGAGCCCGCTCGCCGCCGCCGTCGGCGCGGCCGTCCGGGTGGGCACACTGAGCCCCACCGACGCGGTCGCGATCTACGCCCAGCTGGTCACCGGCGCGCTGGAGCCCACCGTGGCCACGCTCTCCGTCGCGCTGGAGGCGGTCACGGCCGGTCCGAGGTCCCGTCAGGGCTACCGGAGCGACCCGGCGGGCTTCACCGCCGAGGCCGTCCGGCTGGCCACGCCCTTCCACTTCGCTGCCCGTCGCGCGGTGCGCGAGCTGGTCCTGGACGAGCAGCGGATCCCGGCCGAGGCTCGTGTGGTGCTCGTGCTGGCGGCCGCCGACCGGGATCCCCGGCGGTTCCCCGAACCGCTGGAGTTCCGCTGGGACCGGGAGCAGCCCTCGGTGGCATTCGGGCGGGGCCGGCACGCATGCCTGGGCCAGGTGGTGGTCCATCAGGTGGTGCGAGCCGTGCTGGACACCCTGCTGGCGGACGGCGGGGAGCTGCCGCCGGTCCGGGTGGAGTGGAACGTCGGCCTCGGGATGCGGGAGCCGTCCCGGGTCACCGCGAAGGCCGCCGCGTGACTGCTCCCGCGACCGTGCCCGTGGTGCGCAGCACCCGTCGGCCGTGGACGGCGCTGCCGGCCGTGCTGCGGGCCGCCGTCGAGGCGCGGCTGGGCTCCCGGGTCACCGCGGCGCGTACGCAGACCGGTGGCTTCTCCCGTGGGGCGGCGTCCCGGTTGCGCTGCGCCGACGGTGGCCGGGCCTTCGTCAAGGCGGTCTGCCTGGACGGCGATCCGGTCAGCGCCGGGCTCTACGAGCGGGAGGCGGCGGTCGCGGCCGCGCTGCCCCGGGGGCTGCCCGCGCCGGCCTTCCGGGGGCTGATCCGGGCGGCCGGCTGGACCGCTCTGCTCTTCGACGACGCTCCCGGGCGCACTCCGTCGGTGCCCTGGCGCGAGGCCGATCTGGACGTGGTGCTGCCCGCCCTCACCGGGCTCAGCGCGCTGACGGCCGCCGACCCGGTGCCGGGGCTGTCCCGCTGGGGCGGCGGGCTGGCGGACTGGGCCGGCTGGAACCGCCTGCTCGCCGACGGGGACGCGCTGGCCGACGTGCCGTCGTGGGCCCGCCCGCACGCCGGGCGGCTCGCGGCGCTGGAGGCCGGCTTTCCCGAGGCCGCGGACGGCGACGCGCTGCTCCACTCCGACCTGCGCTCGGACAACATCCTGATCCGGCGCGGCACGGTCACCTTCGTGGACTGGGCGTGGGCCGCGCGCGGTCAGGCCTGGATCGACCCGATGATCTTCGCACTCTGCGCGGCGGTGCAGGGCGCGTCCGACCCGGAGGCGCTCTTCCTGCGCCACCCCGCCGCGCGGGCGGCGGACCCGGAGGCGGTGGACTGCCTGCTCGCCGCGCTGGCCGGCCGGTTCACCACCGCGGCCCGGCAGGCGCCGGACTGGGGCACCGCCCCGATCCGGGCCTTCCAGCGGGCGGAGGCCGCCACCGCCCTGCACTGGCTCGGGCAGCGCCGGGCCTGGCACCCGGGAGCGCGATGAACACCTTTCGAGAACCGATCGAGGAGATCATGTCCGGCACCGCCTTCGTCTCGACGACCATCCCGTACGTCAACGCCCAGCCACACCTCGGGCACGCCTTCGAGTACGTCCAGGCCGACGCCTTCGCGCGGCACCTGGCCCGTCGGCACGAGGTGTTCCTCCTCAGCGGCTCGGACGAGAACAGCCTGAAGAACGTCCTGGCGGCCGAGCGGGTGGGCCTGTCCACCGGCGAGCTGGTCGCCCGCAACGCCCACCGGTTCAAGCAGCTGATCGGTGAGCTGGACATCGCCGTCGACCGGTTCATCCGCACCAGCGTGGACCGGGACCACCTCCGGGGCGCCACCGAGCTGTGGCGCCGCATGGAACGCCGGGGCGACCTCTACAGCAAGGACTACACCGGCCTGTACTGCGTCGGCTGCGAGCAGTTCTACACCCCGGCGGAGCTGACCGGCGGCCTCTGCCCGGAGCACCTGGCCGCACCGGAGGAGGTGACCGAGCGCAACTGGTTCTTCCGGCTGTCGCGGTACGGCGACCGGCTGCTGGAGGCCATCTCCTCAGGCGAGTTGACGATCCACCCCGCCTCCCGGCGCAACGAGGTGACCAGCTTCGTGCGCGCCGGCCTGGAGGACATCAGCGTCTCCCGCTCGGTCGAACGGGCGCGCGGCTGGGGCATCCCCGTCCCCGACTCCCGCGACCAGGTGATGTACGTCTGGGCGGAGGCGCTCACGAACTACGTGAACGCGCTGGGGTGGGCCGACGACGCCGAGCCGTACCGGCGGTTCTGGGCCGGCGCGCGGCGGCGGGTGCACGTGATGGGGAAGGGGGTGATCCGGTTCCACGCCGTCTACTGGCCCGCGATCCTGCTCTCCGCCGGGCTGCCGCTGCCCACCGATCTGGTGGTCCACGGCTATCTCACCGCCGGAGGACGGAAGATCAGCAAATCGCTCGGCAACACCCTCGACCCCACGGACCTGGTACGGCGGTACGGGACGGACGCCGTCCGCTACTTCCTCCTCGCCGAGTTCCCGCCGTTCGGCGACGCGAACTTCGACGAGCAGCGGCTGGTCAACCGCTGCAACACCGACCTCGCCAACGGCCTGGGCAACCTGGTCAGCCGGGTGAGCGTGATGACCGTCCGCTACCGGGGCGGCACCGTCCCGGCGGCCGGCCCGCTGGAGCGGCCGGAGCAGGAACTCCTTGCCCAGGTCGAGCGCAGCACCCGGGACTCGTTCGCCGCGCTCGACCAGTACGACCACCGCGAGGCGCTGGCCCGGATCTGGGACCTGGTGCGCCGCACCAACGCCTACGTGGACGAGCGCGCCCCCTGGCACCTGGCCAAGGCCGCCGACAACGGCGACCACGACGCCGCGGCCGCCCTGGACACCGTCATCAACCTCACGCACCGGGCGATCCGTCAGTTGGCCTTGCTGCTCCGCCCGTTCGTACCGACCGCCGCGGCCCGGATCCTGGAGCACCTGGCCGAGGACCCGGAGTCCGCGGCCGCCGACCCGACGGCGGACCTGGCCGGCCGCACGCTGGGCAAGGCGGCGCCGCTGTTCCCCCGACTCGAACTCGCCTGACCGAAAGGAGCAAGTCCATGGGAGTGTTCGCCGACCACCAGCCGATGTTCGTCGAGGTGGAGACCACCACCTACTGCAACCGACGCTGTGAGTACTGCCCGAACAGCATCTTCGACCGGGGCCTGCGGGCCAACGAGGTCCGGATGCCGGTCGACCTCTTCGCCAAGATCGTCTCCGACCTCGGGCGCAACAATTTCTGCAACCAGTTCAGCCCGCACAACTACGGCGAGCCGCTGGCCGACCCGCGGATGCCCGAGCTGCTGAAGCTGGCCCGCGCGGAGATGCCCCTGGCCCGGATCGCCCTCTACACCAACGGCGACTTCCTCACCCTGGACATGTTCCACGAACTCCAGGCCTCGGTGGACGCGTTCATCGTCACCCAGCACGGGGAGAAGATGCCGCCCGGGGTGCGGGCCATCCTGGATGAGTACGACGGCAGCCCGCCGAACTTCCGCTACAAGACCGCCCAGCAGATCAAGTCCAACGCCTCCAACCGGGCCGGGCTGATCCCGCTGCAGGTCAAGCGGCGCAAGTCGTGCGGCGTCGTCATGAACGAGCTACACATCAACGCCCACGGCAAGCTGATCCTGTGCTGTGAGGACTACCTGGCCCGGAAGGTCTTCGGGAACATCCGCGACATGTCCGTCGAGGAGGCCTGGACCCTCCCCGAGCGGATGCGGGTGCACCGCGAGAACGTACGCGGCGAGTTCAGCCTCGACCAGTGCCGCTCCTGCGGGTTCGGCCGCCTGTTCTGACGCACCTTGCTGGCGTTTGTCCCGGTCCGTCCCCGCTTCCCCTTGGGGACAGGCCACTTCATGAGGCAGCGGAGTGTTGGTCGGCGCGGCGGGCGCCGCCGAGACTGGGGATCACGGCCTCGGCGACGCCGAGGCACCGGCCGCGTCGCCCGGGCCGGCCGCCGGCACCCTCCCGGGTCCGGCCGAGATCCCCGTCCTGCCGGCGGCCGCCGGCCCGACACCGCCTGCGGAGGCCCCTCATGCCCGAGACGGTCGGCTCCATCCGACGTGACCACCCCAGCTACCCCGGCCGCCCCAGGAGGGGCCCGGTGGACGGCGGCGGCGCGGCGCAGCCCCACGCGCAGCACCAGCGCCGGCTGGGACTGGACGCCGGCACGCAGGCCCGGAAGACCTCCCTGCTCCTGCCGCCGAGCCTTCCGCTCGCGGCCTGGATGCGGCTCGGGACCCAGTTGCACACGATCGCCAGCTCGTCCGCCTGGTGGGCCGGGGACTGGCTGATCTACGGCTCCCGGTCCTACCCCGACCGCTACCGGCAGGCCATCGAGCGGACCTCGCTGGACTACCAGACGCTGCGCAACTACGCCTGGGTGGCACGGAAGTTCGAGGTGTCGCGGCGCCGCGAGGAGCTCAGTTTCCAGCACCACCAGGAGGTGGCCGCACTGCCGGCGGCGGAGCAGGACGAGTGGCTGGAGCGGGCCGTGAAGTCCGCCTGGTCCAAGGCGGAGCTGCGCCGCCGGCTGCGGGGTGCGGCGGCTGCCCCGGAGCCGTCCAGCGTCGTCCGCACGCGCCTGCAGTTCGAGCTGGTGGAGGACCAGTGGTCCAGCTGGCGGCAGGCGGCCGACCGGGAGGGCGAGGACGTCGTCGCCTGGCTGGTGAAGCTCGCCGACCGGGCCTGCGCGGCGCCGGCGGGGGGCGAACCCGAGTAACCATCGATCACGCGAGGAGGAAGGCGAGTTGACGACTAGCAGGCCCGCGGGGGTGGATCGTCGGCCGTGGGCGGTCTTCGACATCGACGGGGTGGTGGCCGATCCCCGGCACCGGGTGCACCACCTGAACGCCGCCCGCCCCGACTGGGACGCCTTCTTCGCGGATGCGGGCGGGGACTTCCCCCTCCGGCAGGGCATCACCCTCGCCCGCCGTTACGCCCGGGACCACGCGGTGCTGTGGCTCACCGGTCGTCCGGAGAAGACCCGGGCGGCCACCACGGCCTGGCTGGCCCGGCAGGGTCTGCCCACGGACCACCTGATCATGCGGCCGGACGACTTCGAGATGGCGGCCGGGACCCTCAAGGCGGCCCGCCTGACGGGGCTGGCCGAGATCCGGCGGGTCGCCGTGGTGTTCGACGACGACACCTCCGTGGTGACGGCCCTGCGGGCCGCCGGCTGGCCGGTCACCCGGGCCGACTGGGCCCCGGGGCCGGGCGCCGCACTGTTCGGACCGGGGTGAGCCCGGGCCCCGCGGTCGTGATTCGCGCTCCACGCCGATGTGCCCCCCGTCGATCGACGGGGGGCACATCTCCTCCTCGCGCCGTATTTCCCGGTCGAGATCGCGGATAGGATAACGCGGCGCGCGGACCGGAATAGCGACAGCGACTTTTCGCGGCGTCAGAGGATGATGTGCGGGTCCCAGCCCCAACCCCAGGAGGTGTCCTGCGGAGTGTCCCCGGCGGTTACTACCACCAGGGCGGGCTCCCGCGATACCTGCGTCGCGACCAGCGCCAGCCCCGCGACGGCACACGCCACGAGTGCGAGAGCGATGCGCTTCATGAAAGTCCTCCAGAAGTTGAGCAAATGACATCCCGGCGACGGCGCGCCGGTTGGGATTCCGGTAACAGCCTTTCCCAACGCCTATCCTGACGCAATTAGTCGGGCCCTTCACCAAGGTGCTGTGACAGGAAGGCGAAGAGGGAGCAGAAATGGACATTAGCTACAATTCCGCCCGGGCGGTCGTCGAGGCCGACTGGCAGGAGGCCGATGTCGCCGTCTACGAATGGGTACTGGAGCACGGGCACCTCGACCCCGCGGTGATCTCGGCCGACCTGCGGCTGACCGAGGACACGGTTCGCGGAGCACTCGCCCGGCTCGTCGCCGCCCGGCTCGTCCAACCCGACCTGCACGACCCCGCGGAGGGCTTCGCCGTGTCGCCCGAGGTCGCCGGCGCCCAACTCGCGGCGCCCGTGCGGTCCCGGATCCGCGAGGCCGAGGAGCAACTGGCCCGCGCGCACGAGGTACTGGAACAGTTCACCGCCCGGCACGCCCGGCACCTGCGACACGGCAGCGGCCACTTCCGGGTCATCACCAGCATGTTGGAGGTCCGCCTCGCGCTCACCGAGGCGGCCCAGCGATGTTCCGAGGAGGTGCTGTCCAGCCAGCCCGGCGGTGGCAGCCGGGTGGTCGAGGCGATGGACGAGGCCATGGAACGCGACCGGAAGATCCTCGAACGCGGGGTGCGGATGCGGACGCTCTACCACCACACCGCGCGGTTCAACGGCCCGAGCCAGGCGTACGTCGCGGCCGCCTCCGCCATCGGGGCCGAGTACCGCACAGCGCACGAGCTGTTCGGCCGGCTGGTCATCTTCGACCGGAAGCTGGCCTTCATACCGCCGGACGACGGCACCCGGGGCGCGATCGCGATCAGCGAGCCCTCCGTCGTCGCGTACCTCGCCGAGATCTTCGAGCAGGCCTGGGCGCACGCCACGCCGTTCGTCGACGCGGCCAGCCAGGGACTCGGCCAGGTCGCCCGGGAGGTCGACCGCACCATCCTGCGGCTGCTCGCCGCCGGGCTGAAGGACGAGTCGATCGCCCGCCGGCTGGGCATGTCGCTGCGCACCGTCCGACGTCACATCGCCGATGTCATGGAGCAGTTGAGGGTGGACAGCCGCTTCCAGGCGGGGGTGGCCGCGGCCCGCGGCGGACTGCTGGACGGCGACGAGCCGCTGGCCGCGGCCCCGGTGACGGTGATCGCCCAGACCAGGTGCTGAGCTCAGCCCGCGTCGTCGATCCGGATCAGCAGGTACCGCGCGCCGGCTGACTGGTCGGCCGACCAGCCGCAGCCCGGCGGCACGTACAGCACCTCGTCGGCCAGCAGACGGCAGTGGAACGGCTCCGTCACGGCCCCCCAGGGACCGGGCATGAGGGTCCAGGTCCCGCCGCCCGCGTTCTGCCGCACCAGGGTGTGGGCGACGTCGGGACCGCCCCGGACCCGACGCGCCGCGCCGTCGCCCCGGACGGCCGACACCCGCGCCCCCACCAGGCCGGCCAGCTCCACCGCCATCAGGTCGATCACGGACTGGGCGGCCCAGGGGCGGCAGGCCGGGTGGTCGTGCTCGGACCAGAGCAGACCCGGGGCGCGGTCCCGGTGCACGGACAGGAACAGCGCGAGCTCCCGCACGTGCAGCCCCGCACCGTCACCGGTGCGCACGTCCCTCCTCCCCCGGCCGCGGCGAGCCGGTCGGCACCGGCAGCAGCCCGCGCCGGTGGCGGCGCGCGGTCTCGGCCGTCCTGACCTTCCCGCTGGTGGTCACCGGCAGCGTGCCCGCCGGCACCAGCACCACCTGCGCCACGTACAGGCCGAGCGTCCGGGCCAGCGCGCGGCGCACCTGCGCCTCGACCGCCGTGACGGCCCGCGGCGGCCGCCCGGCCGGGTCGGCGAGCTCCGCCACCACGCAGACATCGCCGTCGGGCAGGAGGAAGGCCGAGCAGCGCCCGGCCCGCACGCCGGCCACCTCGGCGCACGCCGCCGCGATGTCGGGCGGGTGGAAGTTCCGCCCGTGGTGCACCACCACGTCGTCCGCCCGGCCGACGACGAACAGGTGTCCCCGGTGCAGGAAGCCCAGGTCCCCGGTCGGATGCGGGCCCCCGTCGCGCCGTCCGGGCCAGTAGCCGGCGAACAGCTGCGGCCCGTCCACCTGGACCTCGCCGAGGCGTCCGCGGCCGTCGGCGCCGCGGATGGCCACCCGGGTCCCGGGCAGCGGCACCCCGCTGGAGAGCAGCCGGACGGCCACCGCGCCGTCCCGGGCGGGTGCGACCTCGCCGCGGGCCAGCCGCTCCCGGTCGACCCGCAGCACCAGCGGCGGCCGCTGGGTCGTGCAGGCCGTCACGGTCAGCGTGGCCTCCGCCAACCCGTACGACGGCAGGACGGCGTCGGCGCGCAGGCCGGCCGGGGCGAACCGGGCGGTGAACCGCTCGACCGTCTCCGCCCGGACCACCTCGCCCGCGTTGCGCGCCACCCGCCACCCGGCGAGGTCGTAGCCGGACAGCTCGGCCTCCGGCACCCGGCGGGCGCAGAGCGCGTAGCCGAAGTCCGGTGCGCTCGACAGCGTGCCGCCGTGGGCCGTGATCGCGGCGAGCCAGGAGCCCGGCGAGCGGACGAACTCCCGCGGGGAGAGCAGCACGGACCGGTACCCGGTGAACAGCGGCCGCAGCACGGCGGTGACCAGGCCCATGTCGTGGTGGAGCGGCACCCAGGTGACCGCGACGTCCGCCGGGCTCTCCCGGTAGGCCAGGCCGGCCTGTGCGCAACTCGCCCGCAGCGACCGGTGGGTGAGCGCGACGCCCTTGGGGTGCCCGGTCGAGCCGGAGGTGTACTGCAGGACGGCGATCTCGGCCCGCTCCACGTCCGGGCCCGGTGGGCCCGTCCGCCCCTCGGCGAGCTCCTGCCAGGCGACGCAGCGCGGGCCCGACGGCCCCAGCAGCGACCGGAACCCGGCGATCCGCGGCTCGGGCGCGACCAGCAGCGCGGGCCGGCAGTCGGCGACGATGCCCAGCAGCCGTTCCCGGGCGCTCTCCACCCGCCCGCCCTCGATCGCCGGGACGGGCACGGCGACCAGCCCGGCGCCGACCGCGGCCACCAGCGCGGCCGGGAACGACTCGTCGTTGGGCAGCGCCAGCAGGACGCGGTCACCGGTCCGTGCGCCGTGCGCCCGCATCGCCGCGCCGGCCCGGTCGGCGAGCGCCGCCCAGTCCCGGTAGGTGAGCCGGCCCCGCTCCGACCCGCCGTCGAGCGCCGTCACCGCCACCTCGTCGGGCCGTCGGTCGGCGTGGTGGCGCAGCCAGTCCCGTACCGTCCCGGTGGGACCGCTCCCGGGCTGCTCGCCGGCCGGCGTCTCCGCCGTGGGCGTCACCCCGGTCACTCCTGCGGGCGGGCGGTCAGCGCGGCCCGGCGGATCTTGCCGCTCGGCGTCCGGGGCAGGGTGCCGGACGGGTGCACGAGCACGGTCGGTTCGGGCAGTCCGAGTCGGACGGCGGCCGTCCGGACCTGCGCCGACGGGTCGGTGGTGTGGTCGCGGCGGGTCTCGACGAAGCACACCGGCGGCCGGCCCGTCAGGACGGCCGCGTCGGCGACCCCGGGGAGGAGCCGGATCTCGTGCTCCAGCCGGGCACGGTCGAACAGGTCGGGCCGCTCCGCCCGGCCGATCACCGACAGGTAGCCGGCCGGGTCGAGGTAGCCCGCGTCACCGGTGCCCACGAGGGCGCCGTCGTCCGCCGCGCGCAGCCGTACCCAGATCTCGCCCAGCTCGCCGCTGGGCACCGGACGGCCCTCGCGCCGGATCTCGAGCCGGATGCCGGGCAGGGGTCGGCCCACCGAACCGGGGTGGCGCAGCCACTCCTCGGTGGTGATCTCCGTGACGACGCCCTGGGAGGTGCCGTAGTACTCGTGCAGCACGGGCCCCAGCAGATCGATCGCCTCCCGCTTGACCGCCGGCGGGCAGGCGTCGCCGCCGTGGAAGACCGCGGCGAGCCGGCGCCGGGGGCGATCCGGGCCTGGACCACGTCGAGCAGCTGGTCGGGGCTGAGGAAGGCGCTGTCCGCGCCGTGCCGGTCGGCGAGTTCCGCGAAGCGCCCGGGCGACCAGTCGCGCTGCACGACCACCGCGCTGCCCGCCTGTAGGGCGTGCAGCGCCGGCCCGAGGGTGCCGAGGTGGTAGGTCGGGTTGGCCATCAGGTGCGGGCCCCGGTCCGGTCCGGCGGCGTACCGGTCGTCGACGGCCACGCCCTTGTACGGGCGGGGCGGACGGGCCCGGCGCACCGCCTGCGGTTCGCCCGTCGTCCCGGAGGTGGTGAACGCCAGGTGTCCGGCGCGCGGCGCCGGCCCCTCCGGTGCCGGCCCGGGGCCGGCCGCCGCCAGGAGGCCGGGAGGCGCCACCGGGCAGGGCAGGCCGGTCGAGGGGCGGTCCGAGACGTGCAGCTCCACGGCGAGGTCGCCGAGCAGTCCGGCAGCGAGCGGCGAGTCGAAGAGCCAGGGGTGGACCGGGAACAGCCCGTACCCGTGGCGCAGCGCCGCCAGGGCGAGCGCGAAGAGGTCGGGCCCCGCGGGCAGGTCGGTCGAGACCGTCGCGCCGTCCGGCAGCCGGGCGCGCAGTCCGGTCGCGAGCGCGTCGGCCCTGGCGACGAGTTCGGCGAAGCCGCAGACCTCGTCGTCCACCAGGACGGCGGGCCGGTCGGGGTGGGCCTCGGCACTCGCCCAGGGGCTCCACAGGTAGGGCTTCATCGCGCGCCCGCGGTCAGTGCGGCGGCGAGCGCAGCGAGGTCGGGGGCGTCCACGATGGTCGTGGTGTCCACCTCCAGGCCCAGCCGTTCCTCCAGCAGTACGGCGAGTTCGACGGCCGCGATGGAGTCGCCGCCGAGTGCGAAGAAGTCGTCGTCGGGCGCGGTCGGGCGGCCGAACACCTCTGCCGCGGCGGCCAGTACGCGGTCGAGCACGGTCTCGGGCACGCTGATCTCCAGGTCTCGGAAGGGGGGTCAGGGGGTCGCGGTCACCGCACGGCGGCGGTCACGGCCGGGCGGCCGGTGTGGCCGCGCAGCAGCGGGGTGGGGTGGGCGTCGAGCCGGCCGGGGATCTCGAACGGGAGCCGGACGTTCTGCGCCGTCCGGTCGGGGGCGAGGCCGTCGGTCGGGGGCGAGGCCGTCGGTCGGGGGCGAGGCCGTCGGTCGGGGGCGAGGCCGTCGGTCGGGGGCGAGGCCGTCGGTCCGGCGGCGCTCCTGCTCGAAGGTGGGCGGGACGGGCTCGGCGGTCAGGACAGCCACTGGTACTCCCGTCCGTGCGCCACCAGGTCGGCGGGGGTGCCGGTCTCGACGATCCGGCCGTCGCGCAGCACGAGCACCTGGTCGGCGCGGTCCAGCACGGTGAGCCGGTGGGCGATCGCGACGACGGTGACGTCGGCGGCGAGCAGCCCGGTGAGGATCTCCTGTTCCAGGCCGGGATCCAGGGCGCTGGTCGCCTCGTCGAGGACCAGCAGCCGGGGTTTGCGGGCCAGCGCCCGGGCCAGCACGATCCGCTGGCGCTGGCCGCCGGAGAGGCCGTGGCCGCCGGGGCCGACCAGGGTGTTGTACCCCATCGGGAAGGCCTCGATCTCCTCGTGGATGCGGGCCAGGCGGACGGCCTCGACCAGATCGGCCTGGTCGATGCCGTCGGTGCCGAAGGTGATGTTGTCGCGGATCGTGCCGCCGAACAGGTGGGCGTTCTGGTTGATGTAGCCGATCTGGGCCCGGTAGGTCGGCCGGTCCAGCCGGGCGAGGTCGGCGCCGTCGACGGTGACGGTCCCGGAGGTGGGCAGCTGGAGTCCGGCGAGCAGGGTCCCGAGGGTCGACTTGCCGGAGCCGGAGCGGCCGATCACGGCGACGAACTCGCCCGGGGCGATGTCCAGGGAGATGCCGGTGAGGGTCGGGCGGGGTGCGCCCGGGTAGCGGAAGGAGACGTCCTCGGCGGTGATCCGGCCCGGCTCGGGCACACCCGTACCGGCCAGCTCGCCCCGGGGCTCCGGGACGGACCGCAGGACGTCGTCGAGCCGTGCCACCGTGGGCCTGACCATCGCGAGCTGGGAGGCGGCCCCGAACATCCCCTCCAGCGGGGCGAAGAGGGCGATCGTCAGCGTCATGAAGCCGAGCGCGGCGCCGAGCGAGTCCTGCCCGTGCAGCACCCGCCAGATCCCGGCCAGCACGACCAGCAGGGGGGCGCCGAACCGTACGGTCTGGCTGAGCGCGGTGGCGACGGCCATGCTGCGCCGGGAGGTCAGCCGGCGGTCGACCTCGCGCACCAGGGCGTGCGACCAGCGCTCGGCGGCGCGGCCCTCCAGCCCGGTGGCCTTGAGGGTGGTGATGCTCTCCAGGAGTTCGACCAGCTCGGTCTGCGCCTTGGTCTGACGCTCCAGGACCTCCTGACCGATGTTCACCTGCCGGCGCCAGCTGACCGCCGTGATCACGACCTGGAGGGCGATGAGGAGGATCACCAGGCAGGCGAGGACGGCGTTGGCGAAGACGATCGCGATCAGGTAGACGACGATCAGCAGGCTGTCGACGGTCGCGGAGACGGCGGTGATCCCGAGCACCTGGTTGAGGGCGTTGCTGGTGCGGACCCGCATCGCCAGGTCCCCCGGGCTGCGGACGGTGAACCAGTCGTACGGGAGCGATACCAGGTGTTCGACGATTCCCCAGGTGAGCCGTTTCTCGATGAGGGCCTGGCGTTTGGCGACCAGCAGCGAGCGGGCCAGTTGCAGGGTGAGGAAGAGCACGGTGATCAGCCCGAGTCCGCAGGCGGCCAGCCAGAACGCGTCCAGCGGGCCGCCGGGCAGGACGTGTCCGACGAGGTAGCCGGTGGTCAGGGGGAGCACGAGTTCGAGGGCCATCAACGCGGTGGAGACGGCGGCGAGGTCGCGCAGCTCCCGCCCGCGCGGCAGGAAGGGGCGCAGCCGCTCCCACGGGCCGAGCCGGTCCGCGATGCTCCGGGCGGACGGGGCGGCCCGGGTCCCGGCGAGCGGCGCCTCGAACTCGAGCGCGACGCCGGTGAAGGACTCCGTCACGCTCGCCCGGCTGAGCCGGCGGCGGCCGAATGCGGGGTCGACGACGTCGACGTAGTCCTTGGTCGCCGACTCCAGCACTACGAAGTGGTCGAAGTTCCAGAACAGGATGGTGCCGGGCGCGAGCTGCGGCAGGCTGTCCAGCTCGGCCCGTACGCCGCGCCCGCGCAGGCCGAAGCCCCGGGCGAGTTCGAGCAGGGTGCGGGCCGAGGCGCCGTTGCGCCCGGAGTCGGCGCGGGCGCGGACGGTGTCGAGGTCGGCGTCGATGCCGTGGTGACGCAGGGTCATCACCAGACAGGCGGGGCCGCAGTCGCTGACCTGGGTCTGGAAGCAGACCGGTACCCGGCCGCCCCGACGGGCGTCGCGCAGCCGCTCGCGCAGGAGGCGGACGCGCTGGGTCCACGAGCCCGGCCGGTGCGCCGAGGCGTCGGCGCCGAGGACCGGCCCGTGGGTGTCGTGTCCGGCGTGGTGGTTGAGCGCCTCGGCGCGGAACCGTGATCGCTCGGTCATTGCTCCTGTCTCCATTCTCCCCGGCCCTGGTCCGGAACGACGACGGCGGCGACGTGGGGAACCACGCCGCCGCGCGAAGTTACTGCTCAGGAAACGCAGTGGGCGTTCACCGGGAGGGTGCCGCCGACGATGTCGCCCAGCTCCTCGCCGGACAGGGCGGCGATGTCCACCCGGTTCTCCACGGGAGCTCCGTTCCGACGCGTCGCTCCCGCGTTTTGGGAGCACTTGACGATCAATATGGAGGCGATGCCCGGGCGCTTCAAGGCCGTTCGGCGGATCTCCGGAAAAGCGCCGGTCAGAGATATCTAAAAACGGACATAATGGCCCTGAATCGCATGCTTCCCGTCCCGCCGGCGAGACATGACGACGGCCGCCGGCAAACATTTCAGCCACATCCTCGCCATTTCTCGGACGTCACGCCTCGAGCCCGCCCGCGAAAGTCCGGAAAATTTCCCAGAATACACGCGGAGCTGCGGCTACGCCCAGCCTCGGTCGAATTCGTGCGGTGACGCGGAGCGGCGGGCCGGGGCCCGGCAGAATGCCAGGGTGCAGACCTTCCTGCCCCAGGGCAGCGTCGTTCAGCGTGTCTGTCCGGTTTGATCACGTGATGCCGAAGGTGGCCAGGGGGCGGGTGGCGTTGCGCGAGTGGTGGCGGAGGGCATACGCGATGGCGGTGTGTCCGGTGAGGCGGAGGGCTCCGATGGCGAGGTTGCGCAGGCTGGCCATGGCCCGAGGCGCGGTGCCGGTGCGTACGCGGGAGGCGTCCTCGGTCCAGGCGGTGTCGCGCACGTGGTGGAGCTGGTTCTCGATGGCCCAGAGTGAACCGGCCAGATCTTCCCGCTCGACCACCGGTGGTCGGTGGAGGACAACGCGCACAGCCAGTGCTCCCTCAGTTCGCCGTCAGGGCAGGCCGCCCCCGCCGTGCGCAGCTCGTCTATGAGATCACCGCGGTTCTGTCCCCGCCTCACACGGGCTGGCCGGCGGCACGCTCAGACCGCACAACCTCGGGTCCTACCTGCTGACCGGCCGCCGCACCCTCGCGTGCCTGAGCGACGGCACCCCGCTGGTCATCGAGGCAGCCGTGCCCGGCATCAACCTGCAGTTCGTGGTCAGCCCCGGACCTCCGCCAGGCGGGCCAGCGCGAGGGCCACCGCGCGGTCGAGTGCTTCCTCGGCGTCGCACGGCACATCGGGCCGGACGCCGGTGCCCTCCCAGTTGGTGCCCGAGACGGGGTTGACGCCGCGGGCGACCGGCACGGAGAGCTCCAGGTGCGGGTGCACCGTCCAGCCCTCGCGCGGGTGCGCGCCACCGCGCGTGCCTTCCCCGACGACCTGGGCGCGTCCGAGCTGCTGCAGGTCGTAGGCGAGCTCTTCGCCCCCGGAGAAGGTGCCCTCGCTCGTGAGCACGTAGAGCGGCTTGCTGCCGCCGTAGCGGGCGCCCGGGACGAACGGGGGCGTCCAGTACTGCTCGGCCACCTCGCCCTGGCGGGAGAGCATGGTGTTGAGGTGCGTGCGGCCGTCGATCAGGTAGCCGCAGATGAAGGCGACCGTGTCGGGGTCGCCGCCGGCGTTGCGGCGCAGGTCCAGGACGAGGGCGCTTGCGGGAGCCACCAGGGTGAGCGCCGCGGCCAGCGGCCGCGCCGCCCAGTCCAGCGGGAACACCGCGGGTGCGATCTCCAGGACCGCGACCCCTCCGTCGAGCAGTTCCACGCGCGGGACGCCGCCCAGGGAGTCGTCGAACGCCCGCCGCATGGCCGCCAGTGTCGCCGCGCCCTGCTCCGCCGGCACCGGCTCGGCGTGGTACTTGAGGCCGAGATGCAGGTCGCCGTTGACCGAGCGCAGGTCGGCCGTGACGGATGCGGCCAACTCCTGTGCGGTTTCGGCACGGTAGGAGCCGTCGGCGCTCCGGCGACGCAGCAGGGTCGCCAACTGCTCGGCGACGTCGGGAAAGACGTAGTGCTCGGCGATAAGGGCGGCGATCGATTCGACGACGGTGGCGGTGTCCGGCACGAGCGGCGCGGTGAGAGCGGTCATGGGAGGGAGTAGACCAACGGCTTGCCAAAGCGTCAACCACACTTAACACTTGATGGGGTGAGCCCTCGACGAGACGAAGACCTCCAGCAGATCGACACCCCTGTGCAGCACGCCGCGCTCGCCCACCCGATGCGCCAGCGCCTGCTGTTCGCCCTGAGCCGTCGGCCGTCGACGATCAGCAGGCTGGCCGCACAGCTGGGAGCGAACAAGGGCAGCATCTCCCACCACCTCAGGGTGCTGCGCGAGGCGGGCCTGGTCCTGGACGCCGGGACGCGGCAGGTCCGCGGCGGCACCGAGCAGTACTACCGGCGGGCCGCGAAGGGCCTCCTGGTCGCCGAACCGCAGGCCGACGGCACGGCCGCGCTGTTCGGCGCCGTCGCCCAGGAGCTGGACCGCTCGCCCGTCGACCACTCACTGACACTCCGCCACATCCGGCTTGGCCCGGCCAAGGCGGCGCGACTGGCCGAGGCGCTGGCCCAACTGATCGCCGAGACGGAGGAGGACGCGGAGGACGAGCCGGTACACGGCCTGCTGGTGGCGGTCTACCAGCAGGCGGACGCCACGTCACGGCCCCGGCCCTGACCACTCGCCGCTGGCCCGGTCGCGACCGTGGCCCCGCCCGCGGCGGGCACTGCGGACGTGGGCCGAACCCGACGTCGACCCACTGGTGGTCGTGTGCGCCGGGGCACTGCCCGGGGCCGCGGCGCCCAGCCCCGGCTGCAAGGCGGGCGGCGGGTCCGGTCGCAGCCGCCACGGCGCCGACGTGTCAGGCGGGGTCCGGGACAGGTTCCGGGGAATGGGGCCCGTTGTTGCAGACGTTGTTCACGGCGACGCTCACGGGGGGTGGCGACATCGCCGCCGACGGGGGCGTGGAGCATTGCTCGGAGCTCGTCGGGGTCGGTGGGGCCGGGGTCGGGGGCCGGGCGTCCACGTGAGGCGGGTCGATGGCCGGCGATATGCGGTCGTGGATGCGTCCGGCGGCGTCGTGAACCCGCGGCGTGGGGCCGGGCTCGGGTGTCCGGGCCCGGGCCGGAGACGGTGGACTCGGCGAAGTGCTCGCACCCCCAGGAGGAACTTCGCCGACATCGCCGTCCCAGTTCCGGGCCGACTCTCTCGCGATTTAGGTCGGGAACTGACCTGAATGGTCTCTAGCGTGGTGCCTGATCGACCGAGCAGAACCGACAGAAGGCGGACACCTTGAGCGAGACCCGAACCACCGACAGGCCCACCACCGCGCCCACCGGCGAGCGGGCCGACCTGCTGGTGGCGCTGGCCAAGCAGCGCCACTTCCTGCGCTTCACCACCCGTGACCTGACCGACGAGCAGGCCGGGCTGCGGACCACCGGCAGCGAGCTGTGCCTGGGCGGCCTGATCAAGCACGTCGCCTCGGTCGAGCGGACCTGGGCTGCCTTCATCCAGGAGGGACCGTCGGCGATGCCCGACTTCACGGCCATGACGGAGGCCGACTTCGCCCGCCGGGCCGACGAGTTCCGGATGCTGCCCGGCGAGACGCTCGCCGGTGTGCTGGCCGACTACGAGGAGGTCGCCCGCCGCACCGACGACCTGGTCGCCGCGCTGCCCGACCTGGACGCCACCCAGCCGCTGCCGAAGGCTCCGTGGTTCGAGGACGAGAGTTGGTCGGCGCGCCGCGTCCTGCTGCACGTCGTCGCGGAGACCGCCCAGCACGCCGGCCACGCCGACATCATCCGCGAGTCCCTGGACGGCGCGAAGAGCATGGGCTGACCCGCAACCGAGCCGTGCGCGGCCCCGTACGCAGCGAGCGGAGCGGGGCCGCGCGCACAGCTCGGGTGCAGGACGAGGCCACGGCAGCCGACGCCGGGTCAGCCGCCTGGCACGTTCGGAGAACGGGTCAGCCGCCGGAGTCGAACCGCCTGACGTAGCCGAACACGAGGCGGCCGACAGCACGAGCTCGCCGGGGGCGGCCGCCCGGTCGTCGGGCAGGACCAGGCGCCCTCGGACGTGCTGCAGGTCCAGCCATGCGGCGGCGGCGCGCAGGTTGCGCCTGGTGCGGGATGCATCGGCCTGCAGCTTGTGAACCCACACGGCCAGGTCCTCGAGGTCTTCGGGTTCGCTCGTGTCAAACATCGTCAGTTCCTCCGGCTCAACTCGCAGAAGCAGCACAACCGGCAGCGCTCCCATGGCCCGCGGCGACGTCCCGGGCGTCGGCGTCAGCGAGGTCCAGCGCGGCCAAACCCTTCCTCGCGTCGCCGCCCGCCTCCGAGGCCGGCCCCTCGATCACGTGCCTGGAGCAGGCGAGCACCGCGATTGCGCCTCGGAGAATCGGAGAAGTCGTACTCCTTGCGGAGCATCTTCGCGATCTGCGGGTGCACGTCGCCGCGGCGCTGCTCGTGCGTGCGGAACGTCTGGGTACCACACGGCAGTCCTGGGTCGCGGACGCGCTGGCGGGCGCGCGCGCCTGGTGGCGGCGCCAGGTCCGCTCGGGCACACCGATCGGACGGCAGGACCTCGCGGTCGGTATGCCCACCACGTGCGGGACCGAGGGCGGGAGGGAGCAGCCTGTGTGGGCCCAGACCGCCCCCTCGTCGCGCTATCAGTGCAGGCCACTGTAGGCGGCCATCACGATCTCCATGCCGCGGTTGTCCTCCTGCCGATCCCGGTCGATCATCTGGTTCATGACATAGGCCACCGTCATGCGTGAACCGGGATCGCTCACGACCAGCGAGCCGCCCCAGCCGCCCCAGCCGAAGGTGTTGCCGAACTTACCGAAGCCCACCGTCCAGGACATCGGCATCCCCAGCACGCGGTCGTCACCGCGGAACACTTCCTGCCACGCGGGCTCGCAACCCTGGGGGGACAGCAGTCGCACGCCGCCGGCCGAACCCTGGTTCGCCAATACCGATTGCACAAGGGCGACAGAGCGAGCGTTGCCGAAACCGTTCACCGCAGGGACCTGCGCACGGCGCCAGGCCATGGAGTTGACGTCCTTGACCCGGATCGCGGCACCGGTGTTCTCCCGGCGTGTGCCATCCGGTCCTGGCGGTGCGCTGGCGGCGTACTCGTCGCTCAGTGACGGCGGCGGGATGAGCGGTGCGACGCGGTGGTCATGCTCGGCGGAGAGCCCGATGTGGAAGTCCGCGCCCAGCGGTTTGGCCACCTCTTCGGCGAAGAACTCGCCAAGACTGCGGCCGGTGATGCGGCGGACGATCTCACCCACAAGAAAGCCGAAGGTGAGCGCGTGATAGCCGGCGGCCGTTCCTGGCTCCCATGCGGGCGCCTGCGCGGTCAGCCCTGCCGTCACGCTCTCCCAGTCGTAGAGTTCGTCGACCGCCGTCAGCCCGGACAGGTCCGGCAGCCCCGCGGTGTGCGACAGCACGTGCCGCACCAGCACGTTCTCCTTACCGGCCGCGGCGAACTCGGGCCAGTAGGCCGCGACCGGCGCAGACAGATCGAGCTCGCCCCGGTCGGCCAGAATCAGCGCGCACAGGGCGGTCATGTTCTTGGTCGTCGAGTTCACGGCGGTGAGGGTGTCGCGCTCCCAGGTGACGGAGCGGTCCGCATCGGCGTACCCGCCCCAGATGTCGACCACCTGCTCGCCGTCGATGTAGACGGCTGCCGAGGCACCCACGTCGTCCTTACCGAGCAAAGCTGCTAGGGCCGCCCGGACTGCGTCAAACCGCGGCTCGCAAAATCCCTTAACATCAGCCATGGGCGTAAGCCTCGGGTAGCGCCAGGGCTTCCTGCCCGACAGTTCCCGCACCGGTTTTGTCGGGTGGGGCGCGACCAAATCCTCTCTACTCCGGCAAGGCGGCCTGACGGCCCCTCAGTCGACCGCTCGTGTCTCCGCCCCGCGGTCGGCCGATGGCCCGGCCGGCGCCCGAGATCGCAGCGCCGATGACCGCCAGGGCGCCGCGCGCGGTGAGCGACTCCGGCTTGGGCTCGGGTGTCGGCCGCTGCGGCTGGTTGGCCGGGTGGGCGTTCCTACGGTGGAGGCACAAGTAAGGAAGGACGGATACGCGTGCTGGAGCGGCTGAATCAGGCGCTGGACCACTTGGAGGCCTGCCTCGACCGGGAGGTCGACATGGCCGAGGTGGCCCGGATCGCCGCGGTCTCGGAGTACCACCTCCGGCGGCTGTTCTCCACGCTCGCCGGGATGCCCCTGCCGGTCTACGTGCGGCGCCGACGGATGACCCTTGCCGGCGCCGATGTGCTGGCCGGGGAGCTCACGCTGCTCGATGTCGCGGTGCTATACGGGTACGGCTCGGGCGAGGCGTTCGCCCGGGCATTCCGGTCGGTGCACGGCATCGGGCCGGGCGAGGCCCGGCGCACGGGTGCGGTGCTCACGGCACAGCCACGCATGTCCTTCCGTGTGGTCGTCGAAGGGAGTGCGGCCATGCGGTACCGGATCGTGGAGAAGGAGCCGTTTCGGGTCGTCGGCCGGAAGGCCCGGGTCCCGCTCGTACACGAGGGGGTCAACGCGGCCGCCGCGGCGCACGTGGAAAGCCTGGACGAGCAGGCGATCGCACGGATGAAGGAGCTTGCCGACCGGGAGCCGCCGGGGATCCTGTCGGCGGCGGTGTACCTGACCGACAGCCGGGAAGAGGGCGCCGAGGCGGACTACTGGATCGGCGTGGTGACCGGTCCCGAGGCGGCCGCCGAGGAGCTCGACGCCCTCGACGTGCCGGCCGGGACCTGGGCGGTCTTCGACAACCACGGGCCCTATCCGAGCGCCCTCCAGGAGCTGTGGCGAGACGTGTTCACGCAGTGGTTCCCCTCGAACCCGTACATGAGCCGGCCAGGTCCGGAGCTCCTGCGGACGCAGCCGGTGGAGATCGGCGCGGAGACCGACTCCCAGCTGTGGATCCCGGTCGAGCGGGGCAGCAGGAGCGCCGGGGCGTGAACACCGGCACCTGTCCCGGAGTCCTGGCTCAGACACGTCCACCAGGTAGGCATGGCCGACGTCGATGGCCTGCCGGGCAAAGCGGATCAGGCCCACTTGGTCCCGGCCTCGACCAGGCCATCGCCGACGCCATCGCACGTCTGCGCGTCCTTGCCCGCGACGGCAACTACGCCCACCACACCGACATCGCCCACCACATGGTCGGCCTCACCCCCGCCACCCCGTCCACCGCCCGGTGGATCGACGGCGAGGACACGGTCCGCACCCAGAGGCGCGACCCGGTGGAGGCCCGCCAGGCACACATCGGACGGTAGGGCCGGACCGCAGCCGCGCCCGGACACCGCCGCGGGCGAGCAGTAGGGTCGTCCGTTCGCGACCTGCCCAACAACGCGGCTGACGGATGCCACGGGCGCGGGGTCACCCAGTACGAACGTGACGCGTTCGGCAGGGTCACCGCCGAGACCGATCCGCTCGGCGCCGTCACCCGCTACACCCGGGGACACCGAGGGCAACCTGACCGCCCGCCAGGCTCCGGGCGGCGCAATCGAGACGTTCGCCTATGACCACGAGGGCAACCTGCTCTCGTACGCCGACCAGGTCGGCCGGACCAACACCTTCGAGTAGGGGCCGTTCGCGGTCCTCGCCGCGCGCACGCCCTCCGACGGCTCTCGTCTGGCCTTCGCCTATGACGCGGCCGGGCGGCTGGTCGGTGAGCGCGACTTCCAGGGCCGCAGCGTCCACTACCACCTCGACGGCGCCGGCCGGACCGTCACCGTCACCAACCCTCTCGGGGAGCAGACCCACTACCCCTACGACCTGGGCGGCAATACGGTCGCGCGCGCCGCCGCGGGCCGGCTCACCACCTTCGCCTACGACATCGGCGGTAACCTGGTCCGCGCGACCGACCCGGACGCCGACCTGGTACGCACCGTCGACGCTCTGGGCAACGTCCTCACGAACCACGACCTCGCCGACAACACCGAGGAACGCACCGAGGCGTTCGAGTACCTGTGGGACAGCTCAGAGGACCGGCCCGCCGAGCTCGACGAGGACGGCGCCCGCCTGATCCCGTTCGCCTCCACCGACAACGGCGAGTTCCTCTACTGGCTGGTCCGCCCCGGCCGGTCACCGGACAAGTGGACCGTCATGGTCAACGAGGCCCGCGGCGAGTGGTGGGAACGCTTCGACATCGGCTACGCCTCGTTCCTCCTCGGCGCGCTCACCGGAACACACCGCGCCGACATCCTCACCGACGACTTCCCCACCGCCCCGCACACCTTCCAGCCGTTCAACCAGCACGGCTGACAGCGCCCGGGCACCCCACCGTGGCGGTCGGTGCGGAGGGTTCCTACGGCGGTGCCTGCTGCAGGAGCCCTCCGCACCGCGCACCACCAGGGACTGGATCCAGCCGTGTTCACAAAGGCAACCACGGGACTCAGTGAGACAGCGTGGGACCCCTGCGGACAACCATGGACAACCGTGAACCTCCACGAACAGCGGTCGGGCCTGGCCAATCCCACACGGGCGGGAAGCGGCCGCTGTTTCGTCAGGTCGAGCGTGTCCGGGTCCAGCAGAGTGACCGGGCCGTTGTCGAACGTCACCCGCCGATAGGAGGGGGAGACTCGACGACGTGAAACTGCTCCTCGGTCATGTCGACTCCGATGCTCCTGCTGTGCTCGTCATGAGACGAACTGCTGCCCGCCGTCGATGTCGTATGTCGCGCCGGTCAGCGCCGTATTGACCATGAGGTGAATGGCCAACGCCGCAACGTCCGCGGGTCCGACGACGCGGCCGATCGGCAGCGTCGCGCGCAGCTCGGCGCGGCGTTCCTCGATCCGGTCGCCCAGCAGCGAGGCCGAGAGCGGAGTGTCGACGAAGCCGGCCGCGATGAGGTTGACGCGTACCGGTGCAAGTTCCAGTGCGAGGGCTGCGGTGAACGGAGGCAACGCGTTGGTGGCGGCGGAGGCGACCCCGAGCCCTCGGCTGACCCGCCGTGCGCCGGTGCCGCCCATGAACACCAGGCTGCCTCCGGGTCTCACCCGGCCGACGGCGTTGCGTGCGACCTCGAGCTCCAGCACTGCGTGATCACTGATCGCGTCCCGTACCTCTGCGGCGCTCATGGCTAGCAGCGGCCCGTAGGTGGGGCCGCCGGCCGTCACCATCACGTGGTCGATCGGGGCCTGCAGGTCCTGGAAGAACGTCGCCAGGGCCGCAGGATCGGTAGCGTCGAACGCCTCGGTGCGCTGCGCGCCGAGCTCGCCGGCCGCGCGCTCCAGCCGGCCGGGATCGCGGCCGACGAGGACGACCTCGGCACCCTCGGTCCGGGCACGCCTGGCCGTCTCGAGCCCGATGCCGGCGCTGCCGCCGATGACGACGACGGTCTGGCCGAGCAGTTCGGGCTTGCGCGCTGGGGTTGTCACTGCCGAACTCCTCCCGCAGGCCGTTCCAGGACCTGCCCTGTGGCGTTCCTTGTGTTGCCGTGGGCTTCGGCCGCCCGGGACAGGATCGCCACGGGATCGTCCACGAAGGCGTATGTGTCGTGGGGATCGGCCTGTCCGTGTCAGCGGCCGGCCAGGCGCGTCTTGATCTCCTGGAGCAACCAGCCGTTGCCGTCCGGGTCATTGAACGACACGAAGGAACCGTAGTCCGCGTGCTCGGGAGCCGGTCCGTCCAAGCGTCCCCGGGTCCCGGCGTGGTGGAAGACGCCCGTGATGTCGTGGAATACTCTGCTCACGTCCACTCCGCGCTCGACGAGATCCGCCCGGGCCGCGTCGATGTCGTACACGGAGAGCTGCAGGCCATGTGCCGAGCCGGACGGGGCCGACGTCACGCCCTCGCCGAAGATGATCGAGCACAGCGAACCCGGCGGGGTGAACTGCACCACCCGGTAGCCTTCTTCGACGGCCAGGTCGGCATCCAGTCGCCAGCCCAGCGATCCGTAGAACTGCCTTGCCCGGTCAACGTCGGAGACCGGCAGCACCACGACCTCGAGTCGCATCTCGCCGGCTCCCACCGGAGGCGTTCCGGTGGTCCCGGCGGATCTCGCTCCCACGCTGCCCACCTCCGCCTCCAAGGGTCGGTGGCACAATCACAGGACCCGGATGCGGACGGCCCAGAACGCACGCTTCCCGGGTTTCTGCAGGAGGCGCTCCGCAGTCGCCGACACGGCTCCCGGGACGGAGAACACGCCCTTCACCATGAGAGCCGCCCCCACTGGCGCCCGCAAGCCGAGGGCCGGGGTCGCCCGCCCCGCAGACCGGCGGTGCCGGCACTGACGCCTGCCGCGGTCCAGGGCCACATCGGCCGCACAGCCCTTGGTGGACCCGCGGGACCGTGTGGCCGGTTCTTCCGGGGGTTCGGCCGTGTCACGAGCCTCCGTCGGCCTGGTGCCGGGCCTCGATGGCCTTGCCGGTGTTGGCGAAGGCCTTCGAGAGATGGCGCTTGCCGACGGTGCCGACGACCACGCCGAGCACGCGTCCCTTGAAGTTCTTGCCCTCGCGGACCACCGTGGCGTCCACGTCGGTCGTCCCGTCGGCCTTCGGCGTGAACGTGTACGTGTGGCCCGACTTGCCGCCCCACACGTTGGAGTCGGTGGTCGTCATGACCACGTGGTGGGGATCGGACCAGTCGTAGTGCAACCGTTCCCAGATTCCCGCCGAGCCCTCGGTGACGTCGGCCTCGTGGGGTCCCCGGTCGTGCACCTCGAGGTACTTGTCGGCACTGTTGCCGAAGAGCTCCGAACGCCCCGGCCCGAAGTCGGTGAGCCCGGCGACGAACTCCTCGGGCGTGGCGGCGATCGTCTGGTGCAGATGAATGGTGGACATGAGCGCTCCTTGCCGTGAGCAGACCCACTCCGAGCGTCTCTCCGCGCCATGACGCCTGCAACAGTTCGGCACACGCCGGACGTCGGGCGCCGCAGCCTGCGGGGAACGCAGCGGGCCGTGGAGACCGTGCTGGCCGCGCGCTCCGCGCTTCCCGTCGACAAGCAGGTCGAGGGTGTCGATCCTGGTCCCGTACAGACCACCGGCCGCTCGAGGCTTCGCGTACTGGCGCAGCGGTTCGGCCATCGCCAGGTCCTGGACCCACTGCGGGGAGAACATCTCACCGTGTTCGAAGCGGGCCCGCACGGCGGTGCGCAGCGCGGTGGTCCGGGCGCTCGGGGCAAAGGGTGCCCCTATGGTTTTCGTCAAGCAGCAGTGGCGGCTGGGGGTTCGTAGAAGGTGCCGTCCCTGAGCATCGCGAAGAGCACGTCGATGCGTCGTCTGGCGAGGCAGACGAGGGCGGCGACGTGGTGTTTGCCCTGTCGTCGCTTCTTGTCGTAGTAGGCGCGCGACTCGGGTTGGGAGAGCGATGCGAACGCGGCCAGGTAGAAGGCCCGTTTGAGCTGTTTGTTGCCGCGGCGTGAGGGATGTTCCCCGCGTATGGAGGAGCCGGAACTCCTGGTCACCGGTGCGAGGCCGGCGTAGGCGGCCAGGTGGCCGGCGGTGGGGAAGCTGCTGGCATCGCCGACATCGATGAGGATGCGGGCTCCGGTCCTGACCCCGATACCAGGCAGGGAGGTCAGGACCTGGGAAAGAGGGTGGGCCTCCAGCAGTTCCTCGATGCGGGCGGCGAGGACCTTGCGCTGGTCGAGTACGGTGCCGAGCGAGGCGGCGAGGCTGGGGACGATCAGCGAGGGGCGGCGTCGGTGCCGGGCACGACGACGCTCTGCTCGTCGAGGGCGTCGAAGATCTCCTCGACCAGGCGCTCGGCCAGCCGCGGAGCCTTGGGCCGCAGCATGGTCACCAGCCGGCGCCGGCCGGCTTTCCTCAACTGGCTTGGTGAGCCGTGACGTTCAAGCAGGCCGAGGACAGCAGGGTGGTCGAGCCTGGGGCCGAGGACCCGCTCCAGTGAGGGGTGGATCTGGGTGAGCAGTCCGCGCAGGCGGTTCTTGATCCTTGTGGATTCGGTGGCCAGGTCGTCGTCGAAGCCGACGATCATCTCCAGCTCGGCGACGGTCTCGTCGGACGGCGTGAGGTTGCGCAGGGTGTGCGGCATCGTGCGCGCGGCGTCCGCGATGACCGCCGCGTCCCGGGCGTCGGTCTTCGCCTCGCCCGGGTAGAGGTCGGCGATCCGCCGCATCGTCAGACCCGGCAGGTAGGCGACTCGGCAGCCCGTGTCACGGGCCACCGCTAGCGGCAGGGCACCGATGGAGGCAGGCTGGTCGACCACCACGAGCACGGTGCCGTGCTTGGCCTGCAGCTTGCTGAACACCTCGCGCAACTTCGGCTCGGTGTTGGGCAGCCGCTTGTAGAAGACCCGTTTGCCGGCCGGGGTCAGGGCAGTGGCGTGGTGCTCGCCCTTGCCAACGTCCAGGCCCAGGTAGGCGCCGATGTCACCCGTGTCGATCACGTGCCTTCTCCACAGCGGTCGTGCTTTCCCGGCCTCACCTGCGGCATCAGCGTGCCGGCATCCACGTTACGGAGAGCCTGCCTCACCCAGCAGCGGGATCGGCGCTCGTGCCCCTAATCAGCGGTCTGCCGATGCCTCCGGTGCCCGGGGACATCACCCTTTCGATCACGATCGACTGGGGCGGCAAGTCATGCCGGGCCCGGAGGCCGGGAGCCCCGTTGCGGGGCCACGAAGAAGGTAACGGGCGGATGTCGGGCCGGCGGACGAGGTGGAGCACGGTGTCGGTCTCGGCGAGTGCGCGGTGGGGCTGGGACGGGTCGGACGTGGCCCGCGTGGGGGAGGTGTGCTCGCTCGAGCGGGTCCGGCGGTTCCCGTCACCGCTGCCCGGTCCCGGGGCGGCGGTTTTCGTGCCGCCAGGGTACGGACGCAGCGTCAGGGCCGGGCGCTGCGCCACCGGGCACCTGCCGAGCACTGCGTATCGGGGACTGGGGCGACGGGCGGTCCACCACGCCGGCAGCCCGCAACGAGCGTGACTCCGCCCCGTACTGCTCAGCGGGGCAAGGCCGGTGCCTTGCCGAGCGGGACGGGACCTACCGCCGGCCACCGGCGCCGGCGCCGAAGGCCCAAGAGCGCGCGACGGTGCCCGTCCCGCACCCGGGCCGCGGGTCACAGGGAGTCCACGAGGCCGCCGTCGACGACGAAGTCGGCGCCCGTGATGTTCGCCGCACCGGGACCGGCGAGGAACAGCACGAGATCCGCGACCTCCGACGGACGGGTGAATCGGCCGGTCGCCGACTGGGCCGCGGCGGCGCGGGCCACGTCGCCGGGGTCGACGCCACGGGACTGCCCGACCGTGGCGGCGACGCCGTCCGCGCCCTGCCACAGCGCCGTCTCCACCGGGCCGGGACCGATCGTGTTCACCCGCACACCGCGCGGCCCGACCTCCTTGGACAGGGCCTTGCAGAAGTTGGTCAGCGCGGCCTTGGCGGCGCCGTAGTCGATGACCAGCGGGTCCGGCAGGCGGGCGTTGACCGAGGAGACGGTGACGATCCGTCCCGCGCCGGAGGCGAGCAGGTGCGGCAGCGCGGCCCGGGTGGCGCGGACGGCGGCCATGAGGTTGACGGTCAGGGCCCAGTCCCAGTCCTCGTCCGTCACACTCAGGAAGCCGTCCACCCGCGGGCGCACCGCCCCGACGTTGTTCACCAGCACGTCGACACCGCCGTGGAGCGCGACGGCCTCGGCGACCAGCGCGGCCGGCCCGCCGGGCGTCGCCAGGTCGACCTCCACGACGGTGAGGTCCGCACCGCGATCCAGGTGCGCGTCGAGGGCCTCGGTGCGACTTCGCGATCCCGCGACGACGTGGCATCCCGCCGCGAGGAACGCCTCGGTGATCGCGAGTCCGATGCCGCGCCCGGCCCCGGTGACCACGACGGTCCGTCCGGCCAGGCCCGGGCCGGCGCCCGCGGCTCTGTCTCCTGTCGAGGTGGTCACAGTTGGTTCCCTCTCTGCACGGGCGTCCTGACCCGGCAGATCCATCAGACCGGAATCCCTGCGGCCTCGCACCGGGGGAACCCTCTCTCAGAGCAGACGGGACCGTACCGCACGCGCTGACACGACGGTCGGCGGCGCACCTCTGACGGTGGCCATGCCGTACCCGGCCGCGGCACACGGCCGTGGCCGGGATGAGAAGGTCGGCGCCGGATCC